>WQUN01000198.1 GCA_009782085.1 Bacillota bacterium | reverse complement strand
AATCCGTCAGACTGCTGACGCAACACCGACTACGATAAATCTGCCGGGATGGTTGGGGGGATTCTATAAAGATTGATTCGATATTCTAAAGCATTACCTATTTTTCGGCTATTTTCGCCATAGCGTAGGTTTTTTGCGTTTTCACGACTTTTTCCCCCTAGCCGTGGGTTATATGTTGTCTTTTTACTCCATTGCCGTTCTTTCTCTGAAATATGGTCAAAATGTTTTTTGCTCGTCACCGCTGATTATTATTCGGCGCGATTGACATTCGGCTGAAATAATGGCATAATATGTAAATTCCGATATGTAAATTCCGAAACGAAGGGACGAATGCGGATGTTCAGGCCAAAGCGGATCAGGGTTTTTGCCGCCGCGCTGCTTGCCGTGCTGATGATCGGCCAGGTCATTCCCTCTTTCGCAAGCGAGGATTACTCCGGCCACTGGGCGGCGAAGAGCATCGCTTTTCTCGCCGGCAAGGGGATCGTCGTCGGGGACGAGAACGGCGATATCCGCCCGGACAGCCCGATAACCAGGGCGGAATTCGTAACTCTGGTCAACAGGACGTTCGGCTACTACGGCGGGGGCGGGGACGGTTTCCCGGACGTGTCCGCTGACAAGTGGTATTACGGCCAGTTCGCGGCGGCAAAACATGCCGGGTACATCGTCGGCGACGAAAACGGCGACGCCAACCCGGACATGTACATAACGAGGGCCGAGGCCGCGGTGATCCTGACCAAGGTCCTGGCTCTGCGGCCCGCCGCGCCCGAAAGCTCCTTCACGGACGGCGCCTCCGTCCCGGCCTGGGCCTTGGCAAGCGTCATCGCCCTGCGAGAGGGCGGGCTTATTTCCGGCTATCCCGACGGTTCCTTCAGGGCCGGGAATTCCATGACGCGCGCGGAGGGCTTCACGATCCTCGCCAACGCGGTCAAAGCGGGGCTTGTGCCCTACCAGAACCCCCCCGGCGCGGGGGAAAGCGAAGGTCAGTCGGGAGCGGCTTCGCCGCCGGCGTCAGCGTCGCCGGCAGCATCGCCGGTTCCTTCGCCGGCAGCATCGCCGCCGGCGTCGCCGGCTCCTTTGCCGGCTTTTTCGGCACCCCAGGTTTCATATTCCGGCTGGGGCGGCGGGAGTTACTACGCGCCGCGGCAGACGGCGGCGGTTAAACCGACGCCTACGCCGGCAGGGACGCCGACGCCCACTCCGACGCCGGCAGATACCCCGACACCTACGCCGACCCCGGCAGATACGCCCACGCCCGTGCCCACGCCGGCAGATACACCCACGCCGACGCCGGCAGATACGCCTACTCCCACTCCGACGCCGGCAGATACGCCCACTCCGACGCCGGCAGATACACCCACGCCCACGCCGACAGATACGCCTACTACCTCGCCGACGCCGGCAGGTACGCCGACGCCTACGCCCTCGCCGACGCCGACAGATACACCGACGCCTACGCCGACCCCGGCAGATACGCCGACGCCCACTCCGACGCCGACAGATACGCCGATCCCGGCAGATACGCCCACTCCCACTCCGGCAGATACGCCCACGCCCACGCCGACTCCGACACCGACAGGGGAAACCAATACATACACTCGCGGTCAATGGGTGCAAATGCTTTTGGAAAAGCTGGATATCACACCCTCTTTCGACCCCGCCGAAATAGGCTATTACTACGGCGATACGGCGGATTCGGAATACGGGGCCTCGGTAGAGACCGCCCGATGCTGGGGCATTACGCCGGAAATCGACGGTGACGCGCCTCTGTTCCGCCCAAATGATCCGGCGGACAGGGAGTTTATCGCTTATACTGTCGTTCACGCCATGGGCTTTATAAACGCGGGCCCGATAGACTGCGCCGATTCCGCCGGCCTCAGTTTCCCCGAAGAGGACGCCGTCGCGGTAACACAGGGCTTTTTGAGCCTTACGGACGGCAGTTTCCTGCCGTCCAAGCCCTTCACGGCAGCGGACAAAGATGTGATATGGGAAAAAATTGACGGGATAAACGCTTCGGCCGAGATCGGCGAGGCCGACATGAAGGACGAAGTTACATACCGCCAGGGCGTGATATGGGAAGAACTGGCTGATATACAGGGCTATAGTTTAGAGGAAACCCCTGCGGGAAGCGGTCTGTACACGGTCACTCTCCCGGAAAGCGGCGCGGCGGGGATAATAACCCCCGGAACCGTTTTCGTCCTGCCGCCGAACGCCGATAATGCCGTTTCCCCGGCCTTTCGGGCGGAATCGGTCTCTGAGAGCGGCGGCGTTCTGACGATCCGCGCCTCCGTCCCCGATATTTCGGATGTGCTTGATTCGATAGATTATGCCGGTTACGGAACGGTCGATGTGAACTCGATTGCTCTGGAAGACGGCGTCGGGTACATAAGCCCCGAGCCGGCGCCGTTGTCCAGAAGCGCGCGCGGGATCGACGTGAACGTTAATAAAGGCGTACCAGGAAAGTTCCGGATAGGGTTTGAAGCTGTAAAAGTTTTGAACAACAATGTTTCCTTTGGCGGGTCTATTGAGGTGTCAATCCCAAATATCCAGCTGCGGATAAAGGCGGGACGCGGCCCGACGGGATTCACTGTACAGGATTTTCTCTATAAAGAAACGATAGCCGCGGACGTGTCCGCTAATGTAACCGCTAAAATCGCGGGAAGTGATCCAGAGGCCGGCGGTTTCTTCTCCGCTTGCCGCATACCGATAATAACGGCTCCGGTCGAATTCGGTCTTACCGGCATAGGAGCGCTATTAGTTTTATACGCGTTTGTTGAGATCGACGGCACAATCAAGTTCCAATGGAACTGCTTGGCGACAGACGGCGTTCAGTATATAAACGGTTCCGGACGGTTTATTCACAGCTTTTCTCCCGTCTACGACGCAATAGATATACGCGGTAAAATTAAAGTCGGATCTGGTTTGTCCGTAAATTTGACATTGTTTTTCGTCCCGCTGTTAGGCATTGATTTTGAAGTGGCCGACGGCGTGGAAATCAGCTTTACGTTCCGCAACATTGATGAAACCGGCATTCCTGTGAAGTGGTGCGGCGAAGGTAGGGTTGCGGTATATGCTAAGGCTATGCCGTCCAAGATTTCGCTTATTGGCAAGCTCTTGAAAATCGCCGACCTGAAAGTATATTGGGATTACTCATACACCGTAGTTAAACTCCACGCTGAGAATAACGAAGGCGAGTGCAAAATAGTCAAAACCTGCTCTTTCGGCGACGCTACGATGGACGGAAAGGTATATGACTATATAACGGGCAGGCCGGTAATCGGCGCGGCCGTATGTCTGTACAACACCAATACCAAGACCGGCGAACGCACCGAAATCCTCCGTGTGTACACCATGAGCGACGGCATGTTCATTTTTACGGCGGCCGCCGGGCGCAACTACAGTATCGAGGTGTCGGATAACCTGTATGAAAGTCAGTATTTCACCACCGCGATATACGCGGGAAATGATTATACCTATTCTGACATAACGCTGACGCCGGAAAGCGGCACATTGCACGGTAAATTATTCGACGCGTCCACATTGCTGCCGGTTTACGGCGCTGACGTAGCCCTGTACAGAATTGACGCCCAGTCAGGAAAGCGTTTGTTGGTCGATATAGACCGCTCCGCGGAGGATGGTACGTTTAGCCTAACCGCTCCGGCCGCCGCTTATGAAATCGAGGTAACAGACGTCAGATATGTCACCTCGGTTACCAAGGTTTCTATATACTGGGGCGACGACACCACAGAGTATATAACTTTGACGCCTGCAAAGGGCGGCTGGGTATACGATGCGTATACATACGAGCCAATACCCGGCGCGGAGATAAGCCTCTATGAGACTGACGCGGAAACGGGCGATCGTATCGAAATCCTGCGTACGGTTTCGGCGGAGGACGGCACTTATAACCTCAACGCGCCGGAAGGCGTCTATGAAGCCGATGTGACGACCGAGGGGTATGAACCTTTTACCGCCGACATTATTATAAACAGCGGCGGTTTAGCCGGCGGAAACATTCCGCTCGAGCCTCTCTGCGGCGCCGTCACCGGCCGCGCGGTAGAGGCGGACGAAAACGGCAACCCCTTGCCGGACAAACCCATAGCGGGCGCGACGGTCACCTTCTGGCGCGACGGCAAGCAGGCGTCGTTTTATGACGAGAATAAGCAGCCCACAGACCCCGGCTATTCCATCGACCACGTCCTCACCGACGCCGACGGGCGGTTTGAGGCGGTTCTGCGCGAGGGGACGTATGACGTGAGAATCGAAAAGGAGGATAGCGGTTTTGGGGAAAAGACCGGAGTTGCGGTCAGTGCGAAAGACCCAAATCCTGTCGATGCGGGGGATATTCCGTTAAAGCCGTTATACCACACAAATTTTGTCGGAATAGTAGAAGATCAATATTCCCACCTCGTACCCGCAGGCACAGTTGTCACCTTCACCCAGAACGGGCGGCAGGTCAGTTTCCATGATGCAAACGGCGCTCTCGTTGACCATATTGTAGTTGATCAATACGGCATATTTGAAATTAGTCTGCCGATAGGGACATATGTCATGTATGCCGTGAGGGACGGATACGAAAGCCGGACAGTATCGGATGTAACCGTCGTTTCTGAGAATTACGGGGAGAATTTCGCAATAGCTGTTTTAAGAAGACCGCCCTATTACGGTTGGAGTCATTATGAAGGTAATGTACAAGGCTGTGATTATTTGCCGGGGTATTATTATGATTTCTATTATGACTTTTACGATGAACAAGAAGGTTGGAAAGAGATGCCTTACTCCTTCTTGCGCCTCAGTACGGTCGGAACTAAGGTAAGCAGTGTATCACAAGCAATTTATTTTGCTCCGGATTCGTACATTAGCTTTCTATGTGATTCCGACTTTTCAGGAGAATTGCATATTACAATTGACGGTTATGATGTGCCATTCAGTATAGGTCATGTATTCCTGTTAACCATTGGAGGACTCGACTTTGGATATGGGGTGGGGTACATTGATGTTTCGTCATACGTGGGTGCACATACGTTAAAAATATCATTGGGGTCACAAGATGATCCTAGACCATCAAATTGTGATATTTATCTGGGGAGCTTTTGGGGGTACAGAGATGTCTTTGTTCCGGAATATAGAGAAAAGGTACCCGGATTATCCACCTCCGACTTTCCCCAAGCCGGTTAGCGGTGATTACGTTGTGAGCTACATAGCGCCTTATTGACTTTTTACAACCACCTTTTAGTCATTCTAGCGCAGCGAAGAATCAATGTTTTGGCAATTTAAGATCCTTCGCTTCGCTCAGGATGACAGTTTGCAGAGGTTGCCTATTCTCATGCAGGGGCGGTTAATAACCGCCCCTGCGCGGCTGTATAGCCGGCATATCATTTTCCCGCGAAAATTTGCCGCGCCCGGCCGCCGCGCCGGACTGTCCCGGCGTCCTTGACTTTCCCCCTCCGCCGGTCTATAATTCCTGTATAGCCGTTCGGCCCAATAATTACGCGAACCAAACCATCACCCACCCGGAGGCCCGCCATGCGCGATGTATTCAACGAGCAGCTCGTCAAAAAAAAGCCCACCGCCAAGGACACGGCGAAGAAGGCCGGCATAATCGCCGCCGTGGCGGTCCTGTTTTTCATCGCCGTCAATTTCATCCCCGGTTTCGCGGTCTACGTGCTCGTGGGGGCCGGCGTCGGGGCGTATTTCCTGTTAAGGCGGTTCAATATCGAGTACGAATACATATTCACCAACGGCGAACTCGATATCGACGCGATCTACGGCAAATCCACCCGGAAGCGCCTGTTTTCCGGCGACGTCAGCGGCTTCGAGATCATGGCCCACGTCTCCGACAGGGCCCGCGAGCGGGAGCTCTCCGGCGCCGCCGAGACGAGGAAGTATTTCAGCGGCGCGGTGGGCGATTCCACCTACGCGTTCATCGCGTCCTATAAGGGCAAGCGCGTGAAGGTGATCATCGAGCCGGACGACCGGATGCTGGAAGCCATCTCGTCGGCCATGCCGAAGAGGAAGTTCTTCAGGAAAGGATACTGATATGCCCTTCACCCATCTCCACCTGCACACCGAATACAGCCTGCTGGACGGCTCCGCCAAGATAAAGGAGACCGTCGCCAAAATCAGGGAGCTGGGCATGGATTCCGCCGCGATAACCGACCACGGCGTCATGTTCGGCGTGATCGACTTCTATAAGGAAGCCGTGAAAAACGGCATAAAGCCGATTCTGGGCTGCGAGATATACGTGGCCTCCGGCTCCCGCCTGAACAAGGAAAACTCCAGAGACAACTACTACTACCACCTCGTCCTTTTGGCCGAAAACATGATTGGCTACCAAAACCTCATAAAGCTCGTCTCCGTCGGCTTCACGGAGGGCTTTTACTACAAGCCCAGGGTCGACAGGGAGACGCTCCGGGAATACAGCGGGGGGCTGATAGCCCTCAGCGCCTGCATGTCCGGCGTCGTCTCCAGGGATTACACCCGCTTCGGCTACGACAGGGCGCTGGAACAGGCGCTTTTTTACGACGGGCTCTTCGGACGGGGCAATTTCTTCCTGGAGCTCCAGGATCACGGCCTGGCGGAGCAAAAGCCGCTGAACCAGGCGCTTATGGCGATAAGCGGCGAGACGGGCATCCCGCTGGTCTGCACGAACGACTGCCATTACATCGGCAAGGACGACGCCAAAGCCCACGAGATACTGCTCTGCATCCAGACCGGCAAGACCATCCACGACAGCGACCGCATGATCTACGAGGGCAGCGAGTTCTATATAAAGTCCCCGGACGAAATGGCCGCGCTCTTTTCGCACGTTCCCCAGGCCCTGGCGAACACCGCCGAAATCGCCAAACGCTGCAATCTGGAGATAAAGTTCAACCAGTACAAGCTCCCGAAATTCCGGCTCCCAACGGGCGAGGCAAACTCCGCGGACTATCTGCGCAAGCTCTGCCTCGACGGCCTTAAGACGCGCTACGGCGACGACGCCCCCGGGCACATGAAGCGCCTCGAATACGAGCTGGGCGTGATTAACGGCATGGGCTTCACCGACTACTTCCTCGTCACCTGGGACTTCATCAAATACGCCCGCGACCACGGCATCATGGTCGGCCCCGGGCGCGGCTCCGGCGCGGGGAGCATCGTGGCCTACTGCCTGACGATCACCAATATCGACCCCATATCCTACAACCTGATCTTCGAGCGGTTTCTGAACCCGGAGCGCGTCTCCATGCCGGACTTTGACGTGGACTTCTGCTACGAAAGGCGGCAGGAGGTCATAGACTATGTGAACATGAAATACGGCGCCGACCACGTGGCCCAGATCGTCACCTTCGGCACGATGGGCGCGAAGGCCGTGGTGCGGGACGTCGGCCGGGCGCTCGGAATGCCCTACGCCGACCCGGACAGGATCGCCAAGATGATCCCGTTCCAGCTCCACATGACCATCGCCAGGGCGCTCGACCTGAACCCGGAGCTTAAAAAGGCCTACGACGAGGAGGAGGACACCCGCGAGCTCATCGACATGGCCATGCGCCTGGAGGGCCTGCCGCGCCACACCTCCACCCACGCCGCCGGCGTCGTCATATGCGACAAGCCGGTTACGGAGTACGTCCCCTTAAACGTCAACGACGGCCTTGTCACGACCCAGTTCCCGATGACCACCGTAGAGGAGCTGGGCCTTCTGAAAGTGGATTTTCTCGGCCTGCGGACGCTGACCGTGATACAGAACGCGGTCTTTGAGATAAAGCGGAACCGCGGCGTAAGCATAAATATAGACAATATCCCCTATGACGACCCGGCGGTCTACGAAATGATCTCCCAGGCCAGGACGGAGGGCGTGTTCCAGCTCGAAAGCTCCGGCATGAAGTCGTTCATGCGCGACCTCCAGCCCTCCTGCATGGAGGACATCATCGCGGGCATCTCCCTCTACCGCCCCGGCCCGATGGAGTTCATCCCGAAATACGTCCGCGGCAAGAACGGCGCGGGGGCCCTGGAGTATACCCACCCCGCTTTGGAGCCGATACTTAAGGACACCTACGGCTGCATAGTCTATCAGGAGCAGGTCATGCAGATCGTCCGCGACCTGGCCGGCTACAGCATGGCCCGGAGCGACCTGGTGCGCCGCGCCATGTCCAAGAAAAAGGCCGACGTCATGGCGCAGGAGCGGTTGAACTTCATCCACGGCTGCGAGGGCGTGCCCGGCTGTATCGCGAACGGCATCCCGCAGAGCTACGCGGAGAAGATATTCGACGAAATGGCCAGCTTCGCGAGCTACGCCTTCAACAAGTCCCACGCCGCCGCTTACGCGGTCGTCGGCTACCAGACCGCCTGGCTTAAACATTATTACCCCGTGGAGTTCATGGCCGCCATCATGACCTCCGTCATCGACTTCACCGCCAAGGTGGCCGAATACATCGACGAATGCCGCAAACTCGGCATCGGCCTGCTCCCGCCCGACGTGAACGAGGGCTTCGCCTCGTTCAGCGTTTCCGGCGAGAACATCCGCTTCGGCCTGTTGGCCATCAAGAACGTCGGCCGCGGCGTCATCGACGCCATAGTGGCCGAGCGCGAGGCCAACGGCAGATTCAAGAGCCTCGGCGACTTCATAACCCGCCTCGGCGGCGGCGGCCAGGGCAAGGACCTCAACAAGCGCTGCCTGGAGAGCTTCATCAAGGCCGGCGCGTTCGACTCGCTGGGCGGCAGGCGCGTCCAGTACATGACCGCCTACAAGGCCATCGCCGACGGCGTCTCCTCCGCGAAAAAGCGCAACATTGAGGGCCAGATAAGCCTGTTCGAGATAGACGGCGGGGAGGACGACGCGGGCGACCGCCTGCCGGACATAGAGGAATACTCCCTCCGGGACATTTTGAACTACGAGAAGGAAGTCCTCGGCGTCTACCTCAGCGGGCACCCGCTCTCGGAGTATATGCCGGTCATCGAAAGCAAACTCGACCGCGGCAGCGCGGACTTCATGAGCGACGAGGAAAGCGGCCAGTGCGCCGTCGCGGACGGCATGGCCGTAAACTACGGCGGCATGATCTCCGCCAAGTCCGTCAAATACACCAAGACGGCGAACAAGCCAATGGCCTTCCTGACGGTGGAGGATATGTACGGCTCCGTGGAGGTCATCGTGTTCACCCAGCTCTACGAAAAATACCTGGGCAGGCTGACGGAGGAAAAGGTCATCGTGGTGAACGGCCGCGTCAGCGTCAAGGAGGACGAGGACGCGAAGATCATCGCCAACGAGATATTCTTCTACGAGGACATGCTGGAGGAGCACAGGCGCCGCCGGCAGCCGGCGAAGACGCTGTGGATAAAGATACCGGCGGAGCGCCCGGTGGAGTTCGCCGGCATAACAGACATCCTCGAGACCTTCGCCGGAGACGTGCCGGTGGTGATCTACGACGAGGCGAAAAAGACCAAATTCCGCGCGAGCGAGAGCTTCTGGGTCGAGCCGGCCGAGGCGCTGACGGAGCGGCTGCACGCCGTCCTGGGCGAGGGAAGCGTGAAGCTGGTGGAGAGCGGGTAAAATCATACTTTTGGGGCGGATCGCCAATGTCAACAGGTTATACCGGATGCGGAAAACATTTGCCGACGACGTGACAGAGGAGGCTAATGTTTTCGCACTCCGGTATAATCAGAGTTCCTTTTGTTGTAGGGCGCGCCGACCCGGCGCGCCTTTCCGCTCAATTGGCGCTATTTGCAATGAATATAGTCGTTTCGATTTGAAATGAGCTGAAAACGAGCGCGAAACGACTGTTGTTCTATCGCGCGAAGTTTGAAGCTCAATTTCAAACGAAACGAATAAGTCGTTTCGATTTGAAATGAGCTAAAAACGAGCGCGAAACGACCAATGTTCAGGGGCGCTT
>WQUN01000197.1 GCA_009782085.1 Bacillota bacterium | reverse complement strand
GTCGTTGACGAGGCGGCTCATCTTCGCCGCCTCGTCGATTATAACTCCGCAGTAGTAATTCTTGTCCTCTTCCGCGACGTTGAGCTTAAGCCCCTCGGCGTACCCGCCGACGAGCGAGATCGGCGTTTTCAGCTCGTGGGACACGTTGGCCAGAAGCTCCTTGCCCAGGCGCTCCTTCTTTATCAGTTTTTCGTTCGCCTCCGTCAGCTCGGAGACCGCGCTTTTAAGCTTATCGGACATGCAGTTGACATTCTCCGCCAGGTCGCTTATCTCGTCGTTCCCGCGCGGCCTGAGCTTTGTGCGGAAGTCCAGCTCCGCTATCTTTTTCGCCGCGTCGGATATCTCGGAGATCGGCCTGGAAAAGCTGCCCGCCAGGAAAAACATCGTCGGAAGGCCGATCGCCAGGATTATGAGCGAAATTATCCACACAAACTCGTTTGTCACCTGCACGTTCAGGTTAATGGCGGGCAGGCTCGTCTGGAGGAGCAGATAACCGTCGGCCCCGTCCGCGAGGGTGACCGGCGTAAACATACACAGAAAGCCGTCGTCCGCCTGCGGCCCGGGCCGCGGTTCCTGCATCGGCCGGCCCCTCGCCGCGTTCGCCGCGGAGGCGTCTATCTTGGCGAACCGGGGCTTGTCCGCCGGCTCCGGGAAGTACGTCTCGACGACGTATTTCATGTATGTGTTGACGAAATTCACCCTTTGGGAATAAACCGCCCTCCCGCCGGAAAGCCCGGCGCCGCTCCCGGCGGACACCGGCATGAGGCTGAAGGCGTTGTTGAAGTCTTTGTCGGACAGGAGGATGATGTCGTTGTTTTTCTGGCTGAGGTCGGTTATCGCCGCGCTGATCCCGTCTTCCGCGTTCGGGACGGAAGCCCCTTTTGCCAGTATCTCCGTGACCTCCTTGTAAACGGTCAGTATCTCGGCCTCTTTTTTGCTCATGTAAAAACGCGTGAGCAGAAGTAAGCTCAGAACCTGCGACACGACGATGAACATCAGCACCGTGGAGACGAGGATCAGGTACAGCTTCACGCGGAAGGTTATCTTGATTTTCCTTTTCATTTCACTGCCTCCGCGGTAAACCTGTAGCCCAGGCCGCGTATCGTCCGGATGGACTCCGCGTCGCCCAGCTTCGCGCGGAGCTGTTTCACGTGGGTGTCCACCGTGCGCGCGTCGCCGTAAAAGTCATAGTCCCAGACGGCGTTTAGGAGCTTTTCCCGGGACAGCGTAACACCGCGGTTGTTGACGAAATAGGTCAGCAGCTCGCATTCCTTCGGGGTCAGGCGCTTTTCCTCCCCGCCCGCCGTCACCGAACACAGGTCCGGGCAAAACTGCCACAGGCCGAAGTCCATCGCCTCGCTCCGGACGTTCCTGCGCCTGAGCATGTTCTTCACCCGCGCCGCCAGCACGCTCGGCGAAAAGGGCTTCGTGACGTAGTCGTCCGCGCCGCCGGAGAAAGCTGCGAGCTGGTCCGCGTCCTCCGATCTGGCCGTCAGCATGACGACCAGCACTCCTGATTCCCGCCTGATCTCTTTTAGGACGTCGAGCCCGTTCCGCCCCGGCATCATGACGTCGAGGATGACCAGGTTTATTTTGTCCGCGTTAGCGTAAAAGACCTCCAGGGCGCTCGATCCGTCGTAGGCGGGGAGCACCGAGAAGCCCTCGTTCGTCAGGAAATCGGAGATAAGGCGGACTATGCGCTTTTCGTCGTCAACTACCAAAATGCAGGGTTTAGGCATCAGGCGCCTCCGGGTATATAAAAAAATCAATAGACAATCCTCCCGTCCTCCACGTGGACTATGCGCCTCGCCCGCGCCGCTATGTTCACGTCGTGGGTGATCATCACGATAGTCCGGCCCTCGGCGTTCAGCTCCTGCATGAAGTCCAGGACTTCCGCGCCCGTTTTCTGGTCGAGCGCGCCGGTCGGCTCGTCGGCCAGAATCAGCGAACAGCCGCCGACGAGCGCCCTGGCTATCGCGACGCGCTGCGTCTGCCCGCCCGAAAGCTCGGAGGGCTTGTGCTTCATACGGTCGCCCAGCCCGACGCGCTCGAGCGTCTCCCGCGCCTCGCTCTTGGCGGCGCGGTAGCTTCTGCCCTGGAGCATCAAAGGCAGCGCCACGTTGTACAAGGCGGAGTATTTCGGGATGAGGTTGAATTTTTGGAACACAAAGCCTATCTTGGCGTTACGGAGCCTGGCCAGGGAGTTCTCCCGGGCGTTGGACACATCCACGCCGTCCAGCGCGTATTCGCCCGAATCCGCCGCGTCCATCAGCCCGATGATGTTCATCAGAGTGGTCTTGCCGGAGCCGGACGGCCCGAGGATCGCTACGAACTCCCCGCGCCCGACCTCGAAGGAGATGTCCGACAGGGCCGTGATCTTGTTCTGGCCCTTCCCGTAGGATTTGTATATGCGGCTCATTTGAATGATCCGGCCGTTATTCGGCTCCGAAGCCGCGGCGCGGGCGCTGCCGCCGTTACCGGCGGCCAAAGCGGTGTTCCTCATGCCGCTTTCCTCCTGACAATATATCATAAATGCGATATTAGTTCAAATATCTTAACCACTCCGGGCATAGCAAATTTACGCAAATTTACGGCAAATTTTTGTGAATAAAGTTAGTGCATATGGGGCGGCGTCCCCTGCGATCTTCCGCGGAAATTTGCCGCGCCCAATTTTCACTGCCCCGGCGCCGGCGCGGGCCCGCCTCCGTCCGGCGCCGCGAAAAACCGCACTTCGCCGCCGCCGTCCCCGCCGCCGTCCGGCGCGGTCATGATTACCATGCCGCCGGCGTTACCGCCGGCTCCGCCGCCGGCAGCTCCGCCGTTGGGGTTGCCGCGGTTGAAGCCCTGCGCCGCCGGCTGTTTGACGACCTTGGCGACAGTCTCGTTGTCCGAGGCGTATGTGATCTGCAATATGTCGCCGGCTTTCAGCTTATCCAGCGTGATCTCGCTCTCGGTAACCTGGCCGTTCGCGAACGAGCTTTCCATGATCGGCGCGCCGGTCGGGATGATTATGTCCTTCGTCTCGCCGGTGAGCGTCTGCCCTCTGCCGCCGAAGAAGCCTCCGGGCCGGCCGCTGGCGTTCGGGTCGGGGGTGGCGTTCGGATCGAATGTGGCGTTCGGATCGCGAGCCGGGTAAGTCCTGCGGTTGGCATTCCCTCCGTTGGCGTTGTTTCCGCCCGCGCCGGCGTTGGCGTCCGTTCCGCCGTTTGCGGTTGCACCGTTGGCGTTGTTTCCGCCCGCTCCGCCGTTGGCGTTGACGTCGGTCCCGCCGCCTGTTCCGCCGTTGGCGCCGGCATTGCCCCCGCCGTTGGCGTTCGTTCCTCCGTTTGTTGTACCGTTGCCGGCGTTTGTTCCGCCGCTTCCCGCGCCGCCGCTTCCGCCCGAATCAGTCCCGCCGCCGTTCATTCTCTGCGAGAACTGCTGCCTCAGGGCCGCCCTCTGTTCGTCGGTAAGGTTGGCTCCCCCGGGCGCGCCGCCGCCCTGCGTGAACTGCTGTTGCATCTGCTGCTGCAAAGCCGCCTTCTCTTCGTCGGTCATTTTGGAATAGTCCTGGCCGTTGGCCTCCGCGAAGCGCTGCAGCATCTGATCCTGCAGAGCCGCCTGCTGTTCGGCGGTCATCTGCTGCGGGGCCTGCATCACGTTGATCGTTATGTCGTTCCCGACGGTCTCCGTGATTTGCCCGTATATGACCAGAGGGCCGTCCGCCGTTGCCGAAGCGGCGTCCCCGCCCGCCGGGGCGGCGCCGTCCGTAACCGCCGTCGAACCGGCCGCCTGCGCGCCTCCGTTCGCGGCGCAGCCCGTAAAGACCGCCGCCGGCGTTGTCAGTATCAATGCCAATAAAACTGTGAAAAACGAATGCCGGCCCTTAAAGTATACTGATTGTTTCATGGGTATGCCCCCTCTAAAATTATCATTTCTTTTCCGCTTACTCCGCGTTCAGCGCCTCGATCGGTTTCAGCTTCGACGCCTTCAGCGCCGGGTAATACCCGAAGAACACGCCCGTCGCCACCGAGAAGAGGAATCCCAGCAGCAGCCCGTAGACCGACGGGCTGAACTGCACGTTCAGATACGTCAGGAACATCGGCGCGAAATAGCTCATGGCCACTCCCAGCAGGCCGCCGACTATGCTGATGAACACCGCTTCCAGCAGGAATTCCAGCAGTATCACGTGCCTGGCCGCGCCAATGCTTTTCAGTATGCCGATCTCCCGCGTCCGCTCCTTGACCGCGACCATCAGCACGTTCATGATGCCGATGCCGCTGACGATGAGGACTATGGCCGCCACGACCATCAGCAGGTTGCTCATGGTGTTCGACGTCTCGAGCGCGGAGCTGAGCGTGTTGCCCGCGTCCACCACGCTGTAGGAGGTGTAGTCGCCCACGATGCCGTAGATGTAGTCCTGTATCTCCGTCATCGCCGCGGGCACCGTCTTGATACTGTCCGCCAGGGCCACAAAGGTCGTCGTCGCCGTGGCGTTGATCATCTGTATGTTCACGCCCCCGCGGGAGCCGCCCGAGCCGGAGGTGTATTTCAAAGCTATGTCGTACGGGACGTATACCATTCCGTCGGGCGTCGCCGCGCCGCCTCCGCTGTTGTTTCCGCGCGCGCTCGCCGCGGCGATGCCGCCGGTGCCGCCGACGCGCTCGAGCACGCCGACGACCGTGAAGGAGAGGCCCTTTATGAACACCTTTTCGCCGACGCAGTCCGGATAGCCGTCCTCCCCGAAGAGCGCCGCGGCCACGTCGTGGCCCAGGACGACGACCTTGTTGCGCAGAGTCCCGTCCTCGTCGGTGAACATGTCGCCGTATTCGGTGTTCAGGTGCGTTATTTCGGCGTAGGACTCCGTGATGCCCATCACGTTCACCGTTTGGCTCGTCGAGCCGTAGGTGACGGGGCTGGATGTCGATGTGCTCACGCCGACGTTCCGCACGTGGTCGAGGCTGTCGGGCATGGCCATGGCCAGGTCCTTCGTGAGGGACTTGCCCATCGAGATGGAGCGGTCCCGCCCCATGTTCACGCGCACGGCGTTGTTGGCGCGGGTGATGGTGATCGTCTCGACGGAGAGACGCTTGTACTGCTCCGTGACCGCGTCCGAGCTGGCCTTGCCTATGCCTACGACCATGATGATCGTGAACGTGCCGATGATTATGCCCAGCGAGGTCAGGATCACCCTGAATTTGTTGGAGGCGACCGAAAGAAGCATACTTCTGACGATCTCTAACGGCTTCATGAGCTCACCTTCCCGACAAGGACGTTCTCGCCCGCCTGAAGCCCGCTGGTGACCTCCGTCTGCACGCCGTTGGACAGGCCCAGGACGACCTTGCGCTTCTCATAGGTTCCGTCCGCTTTGACGACGTTCACGTACTGGAGGCTGTCCTCCATGAACACCGCCTTGTTCGGGACGAGCAGCACGTTTTTGTCCTCCTTCTTGACGAAGGTGATGTAGGCGTTCATGCCGTCCTTGATGACGTCGGAGGTGTCGTCCAGCATACAGGTGACGGTATAGGTCGTGATGCCGTTGGAATCTGTGGTCGGGATGCTGTTTATATTGGTCACGGTGCCGGTGAACACGTCCGCGCCTATGGCGTCGATAGTGACCCGGATGGGCATCCCCTTTGTGACGCCTACTATGTCGCCCTCGGTGATGCTCGCGGTCAGGTAGATCTTGGTCACGTCGCAGAGAGTCATGAAGTTGTTGCCGCTTTCGCCCGTTCCGAATATCATCTGGCCGGGCGAGTTGGCCGAGGCGGTGACTTTCTCACCGACGTTCTTGGATATGCTCAGTATCTGCCCGTCGATCGGCGCGTACAGCTTTACCTGTTTGAGGTTGGCCTGCGCCTTGTCCAATGCGATCTTGGCCTCCTCGAGCGTGAAATTCGCGCTGGAGACCGAATCGTTGGAGTTCTTGTTCATGTCGGCGCTGATCTGTTTCAGCTGCAGCGAGACCGTCGTGTCGGAGATAGTCTGGGCGTAGTCCGATTTCGCCTTCGACAGGCTCGTCATCGCCTTGTTTAGGCTTTCCTGCGCGTCGCTGAACGCCTGCTGCGCGCTCTTTAACTTATCCGCGGCGTCGCTCGCCGCCTGGGCCTGCGCGCGCTCCTTGTCGGTCTTAAGCTTGTCAAGGCTTGCCTGGGCGGCGTCCAGCGCGTCCTTCGCCGCGGCGTAAGCCGTGTTCTTTGTGTCGTTGTTCGCCGCTATGGCGCGTTCCAGCTCGGTCTTGGCCTTGTCGTACTGGCGCTGGGCGTCGTCCGCGGCCTGCCTGGCGCTCGCCGTGCTGTCGGCGACGCCGCTCTCGAAGGACGCCTGCGCCCGGGCCTTGTCCGTGTTGGCGTTGTCCAGGGCCTTCTGGGCGTCGTCCACGGCGTTCTTCGCGGTCTGCAGCTTTGTGTTTGCGGCGGTGACCGCGGAATTGTTCGCGCTTACGGCCTTGTCGTAGTTGTCCTGCGCCGCGGTCAGCTTGTCGTTCGCGGCGCTGAGGGCCGCCTTGAGGCTGGCGTCCGTCGGGTCGGCGTTGTAGTCGGACTGCGCGAGATAATAGTTGTTCAGGGCGTTGTCGAGCGCCTGGCTGACGGAATCGCTGACGACCGCGTTCACCGCGTCGTTGTAGGCTTTCTGGGCGTCGTCGTAGTCGGACTGCCGGCGCGAAAGGGTCGTCTGGGCGTTGGCTATCGCGTTGTCGTACTGATAGCTGTCAAAAGCCCCGGCGTTGGCTACGGCGGTCTGCAGGGCCGCGGTCTTGCGGTCGAGGTTTATCTTCGCGTCGGAGATGGCGTTTTGGTATGTGTAATCGTCGAAGGTCGCCAGCTGAGCGGCCTGTGCGTCGTCGAAATCTTTTTGCTTTGTGTCCAGGGTCTTTTGCGCGTCGGCGATCTGGTTGTCATATGTATAGGGGTCAAAGGGATTGTCGGCGGCAGCCTGGGCCTTGGCCAGGTCGTCTTTCCGGCGCGACAGGGCAGTCTGGGCGTCCGAGACGGCCGTCTGATACGAGTAGTCGTCGAAACCCGCGTTTATCGTGCGCTGCAGCTTGTCGATCTCGTTCTGGTCGCTCAAAACGCTGTAGTTGTACTGGCTGACGGCGTTGTCATAGGCCGTCTGGGATTTTGTGACGTTGTTCTGGGCGCTGGTGATGTTGAACTGATAGTCCGAATCGTCCAGTTCGGCGACCAGGTCGCCCGTTTTGACCGAATCGCCCACGGCGACGCAGATCTTGCTGACCGTCCCGTCGACGCCGAAGTTCAGGTTCGTGACCGGCAGAGCCACGCGCCCGTCGGCGCCGAGGCCGACCACGAGGTCCCCCGTCGAGATCTGCTGCGTGGCGGTCTTGGAGGCCGTCGCGACCGCCTGCTGCGCGCAGCCCGTGAACAGCGCCAGCGCGGCGGCGGTTGCTAAAAAAACGGGTAATATCTTGGTTTTTCTCATTCCAGCCCCTCCTAAAGGTTGCGGGATTCCGCTATGCCGGAGAGCGAAAACATTAGCCCTATGCCGCCGGCAAACGTTTTCAGCGTCCGCTGTATATAGCTTATCTCACAAATGATTATCGGGGGGGATTGTGATGGATATGTGATGGAAAGGGTAAACAAACGGTAAACAAAGTGTGAACTTTATGAATTAGACCGGAGTGCGAAAACATTAGCCTCCTCTGCCACGTCGTCGGCAAATGTTTTCCGCATCCGGTATAGACAAAAAAATGCCCGTATGTCATCCTGAGCGAAGCGAAGGATCCAAGATTCTTCGGCTTCGCCTCAGAATGACAACGGGCGGTTGCTTTGGCATATGCTGCAGCTTCGCCCCGCATTCGCTTGTATTAACGTCGGCTACAGCTTCGTCCCGCATTCGCTCGTATTACCGTCGGCTACAGCTTCGTCCCGCATTCGCCGCAGAACTTCATATTCGGCATGTTCATCGTGGCGCAGGCCCTGCAATATTCCCGCGGCGGCTCGCCCAGCTTAGCCCCGCACTCCTCGCAGAACTTCGCGCCGTCCGGGTTGACGGTTTTGCAAGCATAGCAGGTCAGGCTGGCGATCCGCTCCCGCTCTTCCCGCTCCAGCCGCTCCTTTTCGATCTTCAGCGCTTCCGCGCGCTCTTTGAGGGCGGCGGATTCCTTTTCTATCCCGTCCAATCTTCCTATCTGCCCGGCGAACTCCTCCCTATCGCGCAGTTCCGGCAGGGCCTTTTCGCCGATCTCCGCCAGAACGCTGAAACGATCGGCGTCAAGGGCCGTCAGCCTGCCCTCCGCCGCGCCGAGTTCCTCCGCTATGTTCAAAACAGCCGTATCGGCCGCTTCCGCCATATCGGCGCCCCCTTTTTATACCGGAGTGCGAAAACATTAGCCTCCTCTGTCACGTAGTCGGCAAATGTTTTCTGCATCCGGTATTATTCATTTGAACAGCTTGAATCCTAAAATCGAAAAGTTCGTGCCGGTGTTCACGTAGATTTCATGCATGACCGAGTGAACCGATATGGCCGCGAAGACCAGCACGGCGAGCCAGATCAGGTTGATGAAGATCATCGCCCTGGCCAGATTGCTCCGGTTCCTCGGCGCCCGTTTAAAGCCCCAGATCAGCGATATGACAAGGCCCAGTATCGGTATGTTCATCAAAAACAGGCAGCCGAAGCTCCAGAAAAAGCCGATGAACTTCGGCTCTTCCTTCACGTGGGCCGGCGGAGGCGGGGAGGGGGCCTTGGCCAGCTGGACATACGGGATTTCGGCCGGCTTGGAGTACGCCGCCGGCGCGGGCTGGGACGGGACCGCTGCCGCGGGCGCGGGCTGGGACGGGACCGCGGCTGCCGGCGCTTCCGCCACGGCCGGTTCCGCGGCCTCGACCTTCGCTCCGCAGCTTACGCAGAATTTTTTGCCCGGCTCTATGACAGCGCCGCATTCGGTGCAATATTGCGTCATATATGTATCCTCCTGTCGATTATAGCTTCGCGCCGCATTCTCCGCAGAATTTGACGCCGGGCTTATTTTTCGCGCCGCATTGCCCGCAGAACACGGGTTTGTCCCCGTCCGGCGGGCCATTGGCGGCCGCGGCCTCCGCGCGGGCCGGGCCTGGCGCGGCCCCGGCCTTGCCGAACAACTCCTTGAACCTCGTCGACATGCCGCAGAGCCTGCCGTAGAGGTCGTAGGTGATAACGGTCGTCTGAGCGGCCTTCATGTAGACGAACATCGTGCCGACCAAGATCCAACTGTCCACGAAGGCGTATTTTATCGCCAGGGCGATCATCAGGGCGAATATGAACGCGATGATCCCGCTCCAGTGGAACAGCCTGAACAGCAGCCCAATTACAAGGAACAGCGCCAGGGTGCATACCGCCAGCGCGACGATGACAGTGACCATGATCTTCGCGGCGTTTTTCAGGAGCTCCTTCCAGTTCTGCGCGTAGATCACGACCCCGTCCGCCGCGCTCTTCCACACGTCCTGCTCCTTGTGCGCGAAAGTCCAGCCCAGGCAGCACTCGTCTATGTAACCCAGCGAGAGATCTATGAAGAATTTTCCGAGCTTAACGACGGCGTCCATGCCGGGGACCGCGCCGAACAGGTTCCCGACCTTTTGCACGACCCTCTGAAGCTCTCTGACGGCCCCGCCGACGAGCTTGTCGACCGCGAAGTAGACGTTCGCGGTTACGAAGCGCTCCTTCACCATCGCCTTGCCGGCGGCCCATGGGTCTTCGGGGACGCTCCCGGACATGACCGCCTCCGAGATCACGGCGATATGTCCCGCCTTCACCATATAGCCCAGGTAGTGCATCAGCGCGAAGCGCACGACACCCGTGGCCGCGAGCCAGATAATCACGCCGACGCCCATGCCGCCGCTCCCGAACAGCGAGCCGATGCCGACGAAGATCCCGAAAAGTACGGCCGAGGCGGCGACGGTCGCCGCG
>WQUN01000196.1 GCA_009782085.1 Bacillota bacterium | reverse complement strand
TTGCTTCCGGTAAGCTCGCCTATTTTATCATTGATCTTTTTCATCGCTTCTTCCGGATGCTCATTAATATACTCGGTAATATCAATGTGTGTCTGTAAAAATTTCTTAACTAAATCCTTGTTTTTTTCATAAAACTTTGCGCTTACGACGACGACCGCAGTTGAATAATCGCCGGCATCCCAAACTTCGCCGCTGCCCAGCAGTACGTTAACTCCGATTTCATCTATCAACCGGGTGGCCCACGGTTCGGGAACCAAGGCCGCGTCAATATCTCCTTTGTCCATTAGTGTTTTCGTATCAGGGTTGGAAGACTCGATTACCTTAACATTCCCACCCTTTTCAATGGTACTGAGCCCATTGGCCGACAGCAGGTTCAACAAACATAAATGCTGTGTATTGCCGAACTGCGGCACCGCTATGGTATGTCCCGCCAATTCCTTGACTTCGTTAATAATCAGCCCTTTTCGTGTAACCAGCATGGCGCCGTTGAGCGCAGCCCCGGCGATGATTTTCACATCGCCGTTTGATTTTATGTACCCGTTAATTGCGGGAATAGGCCCAATATATCCAATATCCACTTCTCCCGCGAACATGGCTTCTATTTCGGCGGGTCCCGCATTAAAACTCTGCCATTTAACCCGGTACTGCTCTCCGAAGACCTTTTCGTAATCTCCATTGGCATACCCATACACTGCCTGAGAATGGGTAAGGTTAGGGAAAAAACCTATCCGAATTGTATTTGCATTTGATTGTTTACATCCGGATAAAGCAATAGCCGCCATAAATAAAACAAGCGGTAAAGCGTTGATTTTTCTTTTCATGCGAACTCCTAAAATTAACATTGTTCAGGTTTTTCCCCGCAATATTAATGCTACATTACCATGTATTTCTAATTGTGTCAAGACCTGAGGTCGTCCCTCCACGGCAGCGACGCCTGCGCCCCCATCTTCTGCACCGTGAGCGCCCCTGCCCTGCAGGCGAAGCCGACGGCCTCGGCGATGCTTTTGCCTTCGCCGAGAGCCACCGCCACGGCGGCGGAGAAGCAGTCGCCCGCGGCGGTCGTGTCGACCGCTTTCACCGGCGGCGCGGGGCAGTGGACGATTTTATCGCCGTCGTTGTATACGGCGCCGTTTTTACCCATAGTCACTATGACGTTTCGCGCGCCGCGGGCAAGGAGGTCGGGTATCGCGCGCCCGGCGTCGCCGACAGAGGCTATTTCCGCGCCGGTCATAAGGCCGCATTCCGTTTCGTTGGGGGTCAGCACGTCCGCTTTGGCCAGAAGCCCGGCCGGCAGCGGACGGGCCGGAGCCGGGTTGAGCAGCACGCGGACGCCGTGCCGGCGGGCTATGTCCGCGGCCCGGCTAACCGTTTCAGGGGGTATCTCCAGTTGCAGCATCACCGTGTCGCAGGCCGCGATAAAGTCCTCGTCGAGCATGTCAGGCGTCAGGAGCGCGTTCGCGCCGGGGTCCACCAAGATGGTGTTGTCTCCGCCGACGACGATTATCATCGCGACGCCCGTCGAAACTCCCGGCAGCCGGCGGACCCGTCCGACGTCTACGCCGCTTTGCCGGAGGTTCTCCAAGAGCCGGTCCCCGAAGGCGTCGTCCCCGACGCAGCCCGCCATCGCTACGTCCCCGCCCAGCCGCGAAGCCGCGACGGCCTGGTTAGCGCCCTTGCCGCCGGGCGAAGTGATAAAGCCGCCGCCCATTACCGTCTCGCCCATCAGCGGCATCTTCGGCGAAGTGATGACCATGTCCATGTTAAGGCTGCCGATCACGGCGATTTTGCCCATTGGGGGCCTCCTTTTCGAATTTATCCTACGGCATCACGACCACCGCCGACCGCGCGGGGATATCGACGCTCCCGCCGAACTCCGCCTCGCCGCCGCCGACCGGGCAATACCTTCCGAACTTTTGCCCGTTTTCCGCCTCCAGCGTCACCGAAACCGCCTCGTCCTCGTAATTGACGACGACCGCGCCCAGGCTTCCGTCCGAAGCCCGGAACACCGAATACGTCGGATAATCGCCGCCGCCGGCGAAGCTCGCCCTCGCCCCGCATACATCGCGGAACTCCCCGTCCCAGAACCATTTGCGGTATTTGGTCCGAAGCGCGTCCATCGTCTCCCCGTAAGCCATTGTTGCGGGGTAATCGTCCAGCCTGCCCTTGAAGAAATACGGCTCGTAGCTGACGATGTACCTGTACATCAGGCACTGGTTTATCATGTTCCTGTCGTCAAAGCCTGTGACGGCGGTCATGTACTGCGCCTGCGGCCACAGATAGCGGCTAAGCGGCACGTGGCGCTTGTTCTCAGTGCGGAAATAGGCCAGTTGGTAGGCCTCCATCTCCCAGTCGTAACACGCCTCCCCGGACATCAGGAAATCCGCCGGAATGCCCGGCGTCCGCCGGAACCGTTTGATCAGTTCCCTGTCGTTTTGATAGACAGGCGCGCCGTACGCGTGCCCGTGGGCCGTGTTGAAGCACACGACCGCCGGGCTGTGGTGCTGGCACTCGTCGTAGAGCATCCCCGCCGCGCCGAGGTCCACGACTTTCCGGAACTCCTTTTCGCATACGCCGAGGTATTCCTCCGACAGGAAACACATCGGGACCAGCCGCTTCGTGTTTATGTCCATGAGCTGCGCGGGCGTCTGATACTGATAGCCGCCGTAGTGATAGTAATCGCCGTAAGGGTCTGTCGCGGCCAGGTCTTTGAGGCTTGTCCGGAACCGCTCCGTCGCCTTATCCGCCCAGGTGAATTTTGAAAACAGGATGATTTTGACGCCGATCCTGTGGCACTCCGCGATGGCGGCCTTCAACTCTCCGAAAGTGCCCAGCCGCGGGTCGGGGTCGTGGGAGGGGTTCCCCTGATCCTGGCCGCCGTCGTTCCAGCCGACGAGCTGGATCGCCGCTACTCCATGTTTCTTGCACTCGCGCGCGGCTTCCGGGAGCTCCGTAAACCTCATCCGGAGCTCGTCCTCCGGGGAGTTGATGTGCAGCTGCTGCCAGGAATGCGGGTTTCCGGCCCATTCGGGGGCCTCGGCGGGCTTCATCCAGCCGGCGCGCCAGGCCTTGTAAATATCCGCGCCGCGCTGCCAGCCGCCCTCGAACGCCTCCAAAGCCACGGGGACGAGGCTCCGCGTCCCGCCGGGGGCGATATACGGCATATGTACCGCCGCGAAACGCGTGTGTACGGGCTTTCCCGCGATTTCCGGCCCTTCCGGGACAGACGCGTCGATCGACGAGCCCCAGCCGGGCCTCAACTCCACGGCCCAGCCTACGGGCGCGGCGGACGCGGCGTTTTCGGACTTTATCCCGGCGTAAAGCCCCTGATTTTCGGATCGGATAAGGTAAAACGGCGTCATTGGGGTCATCCTGCAGCCGCCCGTCATCTGCGTGGGATAGTCGACGCCGTAATAACCGTGCAGGTTGTGGAAATGGGGCCAGATATCGTGCTCCTCGCCCGTCCCGTAGTTATACAAAAAGCTCCGGAGCCACGCGGCGGCTTCGGGCGGCCTGACGTCTCCCAGATACGGGCAGTGGGCCGACTCGACGACATATCCGGAGCGGTTCGCTATAGTCATATAGTAGACGATCTGCGGCCCCTCCGCGGCGACGGTCAGTTCCACGTCGACGGGCAGTGCCCCGCCCCTCTCGCTGACCACGTTTTTCCAGCGGAAAATTACCCGGCCCGTCCGCTCCTCATAGGAATCGAGTTTCTGTTTTTCGCCGAGGACGGGGTTGTTGCGCAGTTCGTCGTTGAGCGGCACGAGCAGCTGAAAACTCAGGCCGAGTTCCGGCCGGTCCAGAACGCGCCAGTCCGTCCCGGCGGCGATCAGCCGGACGAGAGCGCCGTTCTCGCGGCTGAATTCGCAAACCAGGGTTTCGCTTCGCAGGGCAATGTTGTCCATAGGTACCTCCCGATTGTATTGTAACGGCATTATTTGCGTTGTTCATGATTTTAACATACGGGTCATTCTATTACAATCATCTGATGCCCGGTTATTTCCGGAATTTCGATTTCTACGTACTCTCCGGCAAAATTATAACTCAGTTCCGCCAGCTGCGGCGCGGTATAGACCTTCATGGGTTTCCGGCCCGTTTTAAGGGATATTTTCCGGTTGTACAGCGGGAACCGTTCCTCGATGGTATCCATGCTCCTGCACTTTCTCTGGATTATATAACTCAGTATATGCACAATATGCGTCCCGCCTTGCATACGCACGGTCAGCTCCGCGGCTGCGGGAAGCGCGCAGCGGACGACCGGCTCCGGCATCAGGCGTCTGACGCAATCGGAGAGGATGTCCCGGTATATCCTGTTCCCGTTTATCGCGTAATCCTTAAACAGCGGGTTGGAGATATAGATAATGTTCCCGTTCATGATTATGCAGGGTTCATCCGTCACCCCTGACGGCGGCGTCTGCCGGTGAGAGGAAAAATGCTCATAAGTCCTGTTGAAATAAGGGTTTACGGTATATGCGAGCACTTTCGCGCCGGGCAGGGCCTCGACCCGCGCGCCCCTCTCATACGCGACGTAATCCATCGGCGGCAGGCCTTCAAACTCTTCCGCGATCCGCATGTATCGCGGACAGTATTCCGCTTCCCCGCAATACAGCGCGCCGATCCCGTCCGCCGCGAAACGCCCGGCAACATCGCTCAGCCCGGACTTGCCGGTAATCAAAAGACTGCCGCCGGATTCGGTATATTTTTTTATCTTTTCGGACACATATCCCGGTAATAGGACGCTGTCCGGCAGGACGACCAGTTCGTAGCCCGAAATATCGTCCTGGAAATCCACGAAATCAAACAGGAGGTGCAGTTCCGTCATCATCCGGTATACGCCTTCGTTGGTCGCGTCGGCGGCGTAGGCGCCGTCCCCCGCCTCCAATACCCCTTTAGGAGTGTACACCCCTATCTGCGCCAGCTTTCTTGTATCCCGGCACCACGGTTCTTTGGCCTCGACGCTGTTGAAGACCTCCCCTATTCTCTGATACACGGTCCCGTCGATTTTTCCCGAGGGGTGAAGCTGGTCGCCTATGCAGATTTTCGCCCCGTTGGCCAGAGCCCGGAAGCATTCGTACTCCAGCGCCTCGACATTGCGAAGGGAGCCGAAATCCCCCCACGCCTTGTGGAATTTCCCGTTCATCATGGTCAGTTCCTGGGCGTACTTGTTCAGATAATTGACGCTCACGCCGAAGTGGGCGTAACCCCACAGGTCGGACGGGAGCGATTCGATGTCTATATAGGAATTGCTTTCGCGCTTGAGGCGCGACGACAGGGCCGAATCGCCGGCCTGATCCATTTCTCCCGGATTGCCGTTGAAATAGACGCCCAGCGAGGGATCCATATCCTTGACATATCCGAAGATTTCCTTCATGAAGCGGATCTCCGTCAGCCGCGCGTGGCGCGCCATGTCCGCGGGGTTGTTTCCGTCCAGGCCGAGCGCCTTTCGGTCGGACAAACAAACGGGGCAGATACAGTCGGCCTGGCTGACGATATCGATCCAACAGCCGTCCGGCTTATACAAGGCGTAGGTTTCCGCCAGCTCGGCCTTAACATGCGCGGCGAGAGCCCCGTTGTTGAGGCAGAGCCTGCGCCAGGCGTAATAATCGGCGGTGAAGGGCTTCTTCAGGCCCAACACCCCGTCGGGTGAAATAAGCATCCATTCCGGGTGTCTGTCGCACAAGTCCTCGTCCCAGACAACGGTCGTATAGATACAAACCCGTATGCCAGCCTCCCGGCAGGCTTTGATCTGCGCGCCCAGCAGGTCGAATTTCAGGCTTGGGTGCATGGTTCCGATTTTTGTCGGATAATAATACATCCCGTGGTGACACTTCGCGAAAAGGTTAATGGATTCGACGCGGGCCGTTTGCAGCGTACGCGCGAACTCCGCGGCGTCAAAAGCCTCGCCCGCGCCGGGGATGAGCGGCGAGGTGTGAAAATCCATGTGTATCTGCCGGAACGGTACATTCATCGGTAAATCTCCTCCTTATATACATTAGCCGTATTCGGGGTTTGCGGCGAACAGGGTCCGCCGTGCTTCTCACAGGCATCCCCCCTCAATAAATCCGCCGCATATATAATACATCGGGTGAGAAGTTTTTTCATCAGTTTTTTTCTCAGTTTGCAGATAGAGATTACGATAATTTAGACTGACCACGACAAACTCATGAAAGTATTTCTGCATAAAATTAGAGTTCCTTTTGTTGTAGGGCGCGCCGACCCCGGCGCGCCGTTCCACTAAATTGGCGCTGTTTGCAATGAATATTGTTGCAAGCTTGGCGCGCCGGGGTCGGCGCGCCCTACATTCGTTGTGCAATTTGTATGTTCATGCGTTTGTCGTGTTAGACTGACCTGTTGGCCTTGTAATATGGAGCCGGGTATGCTACACTAAATTCGCATAAAGGCAATTTACGGCAGACAAACGGTTGACAAAAAAAATTGCGGGACCACGCCCGTTTATTCAAAGGAGTTATGCGCAATATGCCGGACTTACATGAACTGAAGCAAAAAGTCTATTCCGCCAACATGTCCCTTCCCCGCCACGGCCTCGTCCTGTTCACCTGGGGCAACGTGAGCGGCATAGACAGGGACGCCGGGCTCGTCGTCATCAAGCCCAGCGGCGTCTCCTACGACGAGCTCTCGCCGGAGAACATGGCCGTCGTGGACATGTCCGGGAACGCCGTCGGGGGCGCTCTTAGGCCGTCGTCGGACACCCAGACGCACTTGGCGCTTTACCGCGCGTTTCCGGAGATAGGCGGGGTCGTCCACACGCACTCCACCTATGCGACGGCATTCGCCCAGGCCGGGGCCGCGATCAAGCCTCTCGGGACCACCCACGCGGACTATTTCTACGGCGAGATCCCCGTCACCCGGCCGCTTAAAAAGAAGGAAATCAAAGGGGAATACGAGCTGGAGACGGGAAATGTTATAATCGAGACGCTAAAGGGCAAGAATCCGATGAATATCCCCGCGGCCCTCGTGCGCGGCCACGGGCCGTTCGCTTGGGGCAAGACCCCGGAGGAGGCCGCGCACAACGCCGTCGTCCTGGAGGAAGTCGCGAAGATGGCGTCGATCGTGTATTCGATTTCGCCGGTCAAAGGCGGCCTGACCAAAGCGGCGGGCATCAGCCGGGCGCTGCTGGAGCGGCACTATCTGCGAAAGCACGGGAAGGACGCGTATTACGGGCAATAATCGCAAGAGGGAGGTTTGAAAATGACAAAGCTGGAGATAACAGCGCTTATGCTTGCGCTTAAAAAGCTGATCCAAAAAGGCGATATCGACGGTGTGGAAGAAATAATCGACATTATTCTTGAGGATGCGAATAGCAGCGCCAGCAAAAAAGAATAGAAACTCTAAACCCCCGTCCCGAGTTCCGCATATGCCCGTTCCCGCAAAAACGCCAGCGCCGCGCCGACCGCCGTGGCGTACTCCGAATTCTGTGGTATGATGAAGCTCACCCCGAAAAGCTCCGTCAGGGCGTTGAAAATTCCCGGGCACTGGGGTATGGCGGTCAGTTTGCCGATCAGAACGACCTTGTCCAGGCCGGTGTTTTTCGAGGCGAAGACCGCGGTCATGCCGATGGACTGGAGCACGAGGTTGATAATGCCGAGCGCTATGTCCGAGTTCGTGGCCACGTCGCTTATCCGGCCGAAGTTGGAGGCCGTCATGTGCCGGGGCAGGCTTGGGACCGCGTCCTTGGTCAGGTCGCCGACGCGCAGGTCGACCTTGGAGAGGTCGCCGGTTTCGGCGGCCTGGATGATGAGCTTGATGTCCCGGATGTTCAGCATACGGCTCGAAAGCCCGAGGATCGTGCCGCTGCCGATGCCCGTGCCGCCGATGTGCTCGATTTTATCCTGCCCGGCCATTACCAAAGCCGTGCCGGTGCCCATGCTGACGATGACCGCGCGTTCCAGGCCGGAGAGGTACAGCCCGCCGAGGCCGTTCGCCAGAAATTCTGCGACTTTTGCCGTCGGAAGCCCGTATATAGGTCTGGTGATAAATGACGAGCCGACGCCGGTGACCATAACCTTGGAGATGTCCGCGAGGTTTAGGCCGTTTCCGTCGACGAACTTGCCGAAAGCGCCGAAGAGCGACGCCACTGGGTCGTTGGCCCGGATGGTCGCCGGGGCGAGGATCTCGTTCCCGCTGACGCCGACGATCTTGGTCGTGCTGCCGCCGATGTCGATGCCGATTGTGATGCGCATTGTGGCGCCTCCTTCTGGAAACTAGAGACTAGAAACTGGAGACTAGAAACTGGAAACTGGAAACCGGAAACTGGAGACTGAACATATAACGGAGTGCGAAAACATCAGCATCCTCATGTTGCCGGCAAATGTTTTCAGCATCCGGTATAATTTAACACAGCGCCGCGGAGGTAATGATGAGCAAAAAAGCAAAGCCGGTACAAACCGCCGTCTCCGACGGCGCGCCCCTGCCGAACGAGCGCCCCGGGCGGCGTTCCCTCCGCCTTCTGCGCAAGTTCCTGGTCACGTTCTTCCTGACGTTCCTGGGGCTTTGCATCGTCGGCGGCTTGTCTTTTTTCATGTACCTCCGCTCGCAGATACGGCCCATGGGCAGCTCCGAGAGCAGCGCGGCGCAGGAGCAGGTGCACCAGCAGGTGGATTCGGGCTTAAAACAGCAGAACAACCCTATTGTGAACTTTTTCAGCTCCGTGCCAAAGCGCGTGAACTTCGTGATTTTCGGCCTGGACGGCAGCGGCCGGAGCACGCGGTCGGACACCATGATCCTGGGCTGCTTCAACACGGAGAAGTCCACGCTGGACTTCGTCTCTTTGCCGCGGGACGTGCCGATAGTCATGCCCAAGGACCGCCGCGACCTCCTGGCCTCATACGGCCGCTGGACGCCCTCCGGCGGGGCTATGAAGCTGGGCGAGGTCTACGCCTACGCCGGCGACGAGTACGGCCCGGAATTTGCCACGAAGCAGATAGAGGAACTGGTCGGCGTCAAAATCGAATATTACGCGACGGTGGATCTGGAAGCGTTCAAATATATTGTGAACGAGCTCGGCGGCGTGGAGTTCGACGTCCCGTACAGGATGAAATACAAAGACGACCTTCAGGGCCTTAACATCGACCTCCGGCCGGGCTTGCAGCTCCTCGACGGGGACGCCGCGGAGGGGCTCGTCCGCTTCCGCGACCACGACAACACCCTGGGCGGCATATACACGGACTGGAACAGGGGCGAGACGCAGCAGCTGTTCATAAAGGCCATGCTGACACAGATGGCGGCCAAGGGAATAGTGGCGAACCTGCCGACGTTTGTTTCGACCGCCCTGAACTATGTCAAGACCAACTTTGACCCCGTGGACCTTCCGAAATATATCAACTACGTCAAAAACCTCGGCGCCGGCGATATAAACACTCACCTGCTCGTCGGCGACGACCGTTACGACGGGAGCGCGTGGTACACATACCTCGACATGGACGCGTCCATGCGGGTCATCGACTCGATCTTCTACGACGCCGGCGAGCCGAAGCGGGTCAGTTCCGTCGGCAAGAAGATACAGGTCCTGAACGGCGGCTACACGGCGGGCATGGCCCAGAAAACCAGCGACGAGCTGACCAGCCAGGGTTTCACGGTCGCCGGGATAGGCGATTACACCGGGACGCAGCAGGCCGGCACGCGCATATTGGTTAAAGACGACGGCATGGGCGAGGATCTGCTGCCGCTGTTCGCGGGAGCGAGCCTGATTGTCGCCGAGAACGAGTGCGCGGACGCAGGGGTGGATATCATAATAATCCTGGGGACCGACGCTGGGTAGGGAACTGTCCAGAAATAAACTGATCAAATATTTTTTTGAAACGCCGTAGAAGCGTTCGTCGTTTCAAAAAAATGTGCAGGTTATTTCTGGACAGTTCCTAGGCATTTTGGCCTACTGCTGCTCCGTTCCGTTGGTTCCGTTGAGCAGGCCGCCCAAAAACGTGTCATTAGTCAGATTCG
>WQUN01000195.1 GCA_009782085.1 Bacillota bacterium | reverse complement strand
GGACGAGCGGCGTCACATTGCCGGCCCCGTCGTCCGTCATGATCTGGGCCGCCTCCGCGCCTGACAGCGTCAGGATCTCGCTGTCGGAGCCCGTCGCGTTGTCCACTGTCGTCACAAAGTCCTGCGCGCGGACCGCGAAGCAGCCTTCCACCACCCACGTGCCGTCGTTCACGAGCACGCTCGCGTCCTTGTACACCGTGTTATAGTCGCTGTCCGTAACCGTGTACGTCACCGTCTGGAAACCGGCTTTCGTGAAGTCGACCGGCGCGGCCTTCTCCGTGAAGGCAGCGCTGCCGCCCGTGCCGTATTTCACCTTGTTTGTGATGTTCTGATCTTCCGCGTCGGTCGCGCTCACGCCCGTCATCGGGTTGTAGTCCGCGGGAAGGATCGAGTTCGCCGGCCGCTTGGGGCTGTTCGGGTCCGCGATCCAGATCTGCGTGAACGGCGCTTTGATTACCGGTGACTGCCCGTTGGAAACGATCACTGTCACCGTCGTGGTCGCCGTATGGTCCTCGTTCACCCAGAAGGTGGCTGTGAACGTCTGACCCTCCGTATAGGCCGGGCCCGCGGCCTTGAAGCCGCCGTCCATCAGCGCCCCGCCGTTGCCCGTCGCCAGCGCCGGTGTGCCGGATTTCTGCAGGCCCGCGTCGGCCCTCAGGTAGCTCTCCGCGCCCGAGCGCTGTACGAAGGCTGCCGCCAGCGCCGCGTCCGTGCCGCTTGCCAGCGCCGCCGCGTCCGTAAGGTTGACGCGGAAGTTCTGCGCGATGATGGAATAAATATCTCCGTTGCCGCCGTTGCCGCCGCCTTCGCCGGGGCCGTCGTCATAGACACGCGCCGTGATCTGGCGGAATACCGCCGGATATCCGGAAACGATGATGGTCGGGTGCCAGTCGCCTACTTCCGCGGCATAACCGCCGAGGCTGTCGACGCTCGCCGTCGCCGGCGTCCCGTCCGTCTGCCACGCCCTGGCGTTGGATTTATTCAGAATCTGCTGCTGCAGGTCTCCTTTGACCTCGCTGAGGCCGATCACGAACGACTGCGCCCGCAGGATGTATTTGCTGTCGTAGACGAAGCTTCCGTCGTCCACGATCACCGCTACGGATTTCGTCGCCGTGTTGCCCGCGCTGTCGGTCACCTGGTAGGTCACCTGCGTTACGCTCGCTTTGTTCGCCGGGATCGCCGGCACGCCCTGCGTGAACGTCCCGCTCTGCAGCGTCCCGATCTTGATCGCGCCCGTCAGGTCGCCATCCTCGGGGTCGCTCGCCGTCACCTTGTCGCGCAGCTGCGCTTCCGTCAGGTTGCCTGTGTTGTTCAGGTTGACCGGGAACACCTTCGGCGAATCCGCGTTGATCGTTGGGAAGCCTCCGGTCCCGACCTGCACCGTGAGCGGGGCCGTGACGTTATTTCCGGTGTCGCCGATAATCACGTTATACGTGCCCATATTGGTCGTCGCCGCGCCGCCGATATAGTAGGCCTTGGTGAGGAACCCGTTCGCGTCGCTTGCGATCTTCACCGTCAGGGCTTTCAAGGTCCCGTCGGGCTGCGTCATATCCGCGCCCGCTTTCAGCGCGTCAAGCAGCGCCTGCGCCGGGTTCGCCGCGTCTACGATCGCCTGCGCCTGCACCGGCGTCAGCTGGAGGTTGTTGCCGTACGCGTAGTACGTGGGTTTGCTCTCCACCTGCGGGTCAGGCGTGATCACGAGCACGTCCCTGTCGACCACTTTGCCCGTGATGGTCTTCATGATCAGCGGGTTCGAAGCAGGGCTGTCCACGCCCGCCACTTTGATGCCGGGGTAGACGCCTTCCTGCTTCGTATACCCGCCGGTATCCTGCACGCTCGTCTCCTGGATCGGCGCGCCCGTCTCTCCATCGTACAGCGCCGTCCTTGACCGCGAGAGGATCTCCTGGTTGATCTGGCTCGATACGCTTGTCACGTCGGAGAGCTTCGCCACGAAGCTCTTCGCCGCAAGGATGCGCCCTTTGCCCACTACGTACGTGCCGTCGTTCACAACGACGACGCGCTTCGCCGTCACCGTGTTGCCGTCGCTGTCGGTCACGCTGATATTTTGCTTGTACGTGTCCACCTTGGTCACGTCAACCGGGGCCCCGTTCGCCGTCACCGTCGGATGCAGCGCGATCGGCGGCGTCGCCGCGTCGTCTTCAATATCGGTCGCCGCGACATCATACAGGTTGTTTGCCACCGCTGTGTATTGGGCCGCCGTGATTGCGCCCGCCGGCTTATCCGCGGCCGGGCCGATCCAGATCTCAAGCGGTGTATGCGTGATGATCACGGGCGGGTTGCCCTGCGAGATCGTGCCTGTTATGTCCGCTTTCTGGACCGTCGCCGATATCCCTTCGATCAGGAACCGGATCGGATCCGCCGAGCCCGCCTGGCCTGCCGTCCACTTCGGGCCGTACACGCCCTGCGCGGGCAGCCCGTTGCCCGGATCCAGTATCAGGCCGAACTGGCCGGAGGTCGACAGGAAGACGCCCTTATCCGGCGCGCTGTCCACCAGCTTGATGACTACCGCCTGCGCTTTGTTGATAAACGTCTGCGGCGTCCCTTTGAAGACCGCGTCCGCTTCCGTCTGGTTTACTTTGAAGTTATTCGCCGCGATCGCGTACTGGCTGTCCTTCGTGCCCTGGTCGATGACATCCGCGTTCTTCACGATCGCCTTGATGTCCTTCGTCACCGTGCCGCCCGCCGGAGAGGGAACCTGCCACGTGATCGGGTAGTTGCCCTCGGGCGCGCCGGCCTGATAGCCGGCCGGGGCATGCGTCCACGTGATGTCGTTTGCGTTGATCGGCGTGCCGTCCGCCGCGTACGCTTCCGCGTACGACAGCGCTTTCGCCTTGACCATGCTCCAGTCAGTCGCCGTGCTGGAAATCACATAATTCTTCGCGCCGAGGATGACGTCGTTTGTCCCGTCGCCGTCCGTGTCTTTGATCACATAGCGCCCGTCATCGACGACCACGGCCCGCGTCGCTGTCGCGTTGTTGCCGTCATTGTCCGTCACGCTGTACGTGACCTTCGTCACGCCTACGTTCTGCGTATCGACCGGGATCGCCGGCGTCGCCGTCGTCTGGGCCAGCAGGCTCGTGCCTGTATTCATGTCTGTGACGGTCATCTTCGCCTTCAGCTCGGTCTGCGTCATAATGTGGGACGCGCCCGGCGTCGCAGGCACCACCAGCGGGGCCTCCTGGAACTTGATCTCCGGCGGCGTGCTTTCGATGGTGAAGTTCACTGTCGCCTTGATTGTCGGCTGCCCCTTCGGGATGAAGGTGACCGGGTACACGCCCTTCACCGGCGGGTTCGGAATCCCGTTCGTCAGTACATCAACTTCATAATCCGCTGTCGTGCTTGTAATGATATACCCTACCGCCTCCGCCTTCGCAATCAGCAGCTGCTTCGCGGCAGGCGTCAGCCCGACATAGCTCTGCGCTTCGTTCAGCTTCAGTGTCACGTTGTTCGCCGCGACGACATAACGCGTATTGTCTCCGTCGCCCGGCGTCGGGTCGGTAGGCCCGGCAATGACGTCCTTGTCGATCACTTTGCCGTTGACAGCCTTGACCGGGTCGCCCGCGCTCGGGGCCTTGATCCGCGAGTCGGTCAGGTCGACGCCGATCTTAATCGGCGTGTAATCGCCAACCACCGCCGGAGTCCCGCCCGGATAGCCCGCCTTGTCCTTCACGATCGCGTTCAGCGTGATCGGCGGGACGAGCGGCG
>WQUN01000194.1 GCA_009782085.1 Bacillota bacterium | reverse complement strand
TTTGTCTCCCCAACCTCGCTGTCTCTCCTTCATCCATTTTATCATATTTCCTGCCTGAAAATCGGATTTTTCTGCTTTCCCACCCCCATCCCTTTTTTCCTTCCCTTCGCCCTTTCCATTACCTCTTTTTGCCAAAACCGAAACTTCTGTTGTCCGTTTTACTTAGTCGTTACATACGTCCCCGCTATAAGCTGCTCCGAGTTCTGGAACAAAATGTCCAGATACCGCTTGTTTATGACGAACATGAGCGGCTGTCCCGCCTGCCGGACGGCGTAGAAGTCGTTGTTATAGCCGTAGTATTCTGTGACGATGTCCGGCCCGTTGCTCATGTGGTAGGTTATGGTGATGTCCGGAGGCGTATCCGGCGTATACTCCCGGACCGACGCGTCGAAGCTCAGGCTGATGACCACCCGGTAATAGGACTTGAACATGGTCTCCTCGACGGGTATGCCGTTAAAGGTCGCGTGGACTATGTCCTGGGGGGCGGCCGTCGGCGCGGGCGTGGCGTCGCCGGTGGGCGACGGCATGGGCGAGGACGTGTCGTAGACCAACTCGTGGCCGATGACGGCCTCGTAGGTCTTGTCCTTGGAGGCGATGGTTATGCCGGTGCAGTCGGAGATGTTCGGCAGCGCCACGAACTTGTCCATGAACGAGAAAACGTTGGCGTTAAAGAACTTCGTGAGCGACGTCTTGTCGATCTTGTACACCACGGGCTGGCCGGCGCGCATGGCGTAGGCCGTATTTTCCTCGCCCGGGACGTCGCCGCCGATTATCAGGTTCACGTCGTTGTCGCTGTCCGTCAGGCGGAGTTTCAGCAGCGGGTCGTCGAACCCGTATTTGGCCGTGTCGATGTCCGTGACGCTATTGCCGGCCTCGACGATGTCCCCCAATGTTACGCTCATGCCGTCCAGGACCAGGGCCTGGAACGATTCCGCGTACACATCCCTGCCCGGATAGGGCGTTATCAACTTAAGAGGCAGCGCCGCGCCGCTGGATTGGCCGGAGCTTGCGTATTGGGCCGCCATGTCGAGATAGCTCTGCTTTTCCTCGGCAGTCCCCTGGAAGCCGAACTGGATATCCTCCTTGCCCCTGTTGGCTATCTCCACATAGGACAAAGTCGCGTTCGTAATGGCCGGGATGGCCTTGTCCACGACGTCGTTGAGCGTCCGCAGGAGCCGCTGGGCCGAGTAGGGATACAGAAGATAGACCGCGTCGTCCCCCGAGAGCATGAGATAGTAATAGTCCTGGGCGGGGGTCTGCATACCGACGGACAGGGTCCGCGAGGTCCCGTCGGCGTAAGTGACGTCCGCCCGGACCTGGGGCGGCGAGAAGCCGTAGGCGGACGGGTCGTCAGCCTTGTCCACGATTTTGTCGTAGACGGTCAGGTAGTAGCACGGGGCGGCCATTTCGTTCACGGTGGCCGTCACCACGGGCAAGCTGTCGTTTCCGTTCACGGTGAAGGCGACGTCGTTTTTGGTCGGGTCGTCGGCGTTCGGGACCAGCTTCTGGGTAAGCGTCAAAGTCGTGTCGCCCTTTGTGAACACGACGGACTCGACGTCCTCTATCTTCTTGTCTATCAGCAAAGTGGAGCTCTTCGCCGTCGGGGACGGGCTGGGCGGGTTGTCTCTGTTTCGCTTCTGCATGTAGAAATAAGTCCCGGCCAGCCCGCCCAGCAGGACCGCGCATATGCAGATCGTGAGCACGCGTTTCATCAGCTGTAGCGCCTCCTAAGCCACCAGATCAGCCCTACGGCGATCACCGCGACCGGGACGCCGATTGCGCTGACGCCCATTATCACGTTCTTGCTGGTCTGCGTCATGTTGGACAGGACGCCGACGCTTGTCGTCGCGCTCTTGGGCTGGATATAGACGCTCTGGGAGTCGGTCTGGCCCTGGAGCCAGTTCAGGGAGTCCACGATGAAGTTCCAGTTGACTCCGCGGCTGAGGGTGTTGATGTTTTCATACAAGATCGAGAAGCTCGAGCAAAAGATTAGCTTTGTGGTGTAATCGGTCCCGCCGCTGTAAAAGGAGTCCGTAATGGCCACGGCCAGGTTGAACGGGCCGGAGATGTCGTTGGGTTCCTTGGCCAGAGTCTGGGTATTGATGTCCGTCTTGGCGTAAGACTGGCCGGACGTGACGACGAGGGGCTCGATCTTGACCGTGCTGGCGACGGGGTCGCCGGTGTCCTCCACCGCCGTGGGCTGGTAGGTCAGCATTTTATTTGCGCCGGCGGCCAGGCCCTTGACGGCGTCCGCGCCCGTGTAGTTCGGAAGTATGGCCTGGGGATCGTTCTGCGTGTAATTGTCCGCGTTCCCCTCTATGATATTGTATTGGCCCGGCTTGACGCCGTAAGGGTTCAGCACCCTGTCGACGGTCGGCAGCAGCATATAGCCGTCTACGGCGTCCGTGGAGGCGGACGGGTACTTGGTGTATTCGATGACGAACAGGGCTTTCCCGTTGTTCTGGAGATACTTCGTGATCTTCCCCGCCTCGTCGTCTGACCAGTCCGTCTGCGGCTGCGTGGCGACGAACACGTCGCAGTCGGCGGGCATGTCGGCGCTTCTCAGGTCGATCGTCTTCACGCTGTACCCGGCCAAAGTGATCTTCTGCGTCAAAGCGTCCGGGAGCGCGGTCTCCCCGTGGCCCTCCATGACGTAGACGTTGGAGATGTGTTCGGTGGTCACGTAGCTGATGGCGTTGGTGACCTTCGGCTCTATGTCGTAGGAGACGATTTTGTTCTGGAAGGTGTTGTAGTCGAACTGCTTGGTCACCAGGTCGTCCGACGAGATGACCTTGCTGCGCGCCCCGCTCACGACGATAAGGCTGTTGGCCGGCACCTGCGTCCCGCTCTCGGCGTATTGCTCCACAAACTTGGGATAGAGATACGGGTCCTTGTTCACGACCTTTACATGGGGACTCGCGTCGGCGTACTGCTTGAGTATCTGCGAGTACATGTAGTTGTCGGTGGCCTCCGTGCCGGTCTTGTACAGAGTGTAGATCGTGATGTCGCTCGTAAGCCCGTCCAGTACCTTCTTTGTGCCGTCCGATATGGAGTAGACCTTGTCGGCGGTCACGTCGAAGGATATGTTGAGCTGGCCGGCCACGAGGTTGACAAACACCAGGATCGCGACGACCGCCAAAGTCACCACGCTGGAGAACGCGCCGTACTTGAATTTTTTATCCGTAAACGATCGCATTAATTTCTTCACAATAGCCCCTCCTTATTTCCACCGGCGCTTTTGCAGGCCGTTGACCGTCAGGTAAACGAACAACGCGGCGAAGGTTATATGGTAGACGACGTCGGAGATTTTGAACACGCCGGCGAAAAAGTTACCGTTCCTCGTCATGATCGAAAACCACTGAATGACCTTGGTGGTCAGGCCGTCGAAGAGGAGGTTGTTCGCCAGGTAGCAGACCAAAGCGGCAATGATGCAGACCGCCGCGACGCCCGCGCCGGCGAAGACGTTTTTCGTGCCGTTGTAGATTATCCAGCCTATCGCCAGGGCGACGGCTATGATAAAGATGAACGAGGCGGTCGCCGTCGTGGGTATGACCTGGGTGAGCGAGTCGAAGATCATCAGGACGAACAGCACCACGAAGGTGATTATCGCGGAGATGATCTGGTTGTCCGTCAAAGTGGAGATGAAAGTGCCTATGGCCGTGTAGCAGGCCGCCAGCAGGATGTAGCCGATATAGCCGGAGACTATCTGCCCCGTGGGCATCGTCCCGTAGCGCGCGATCATCAGCGGGAACATTATCGTGACCGCCGTGCCGATAAGTATCAGGCCGAGGGCCGCGAAGTATTTGCCGAGCACTATCTGGACGATGGAAAGCGGGGAGGTGAACAGCATCTGGTCGGTCTTCTGCCGGGCCTCCTCCGCGAACAGGCGCATCGTGGTTATGGGCGTCAGGAACAGGTAGACTATCGTCGTGGAGGACAGCACCTGCTGGAAGGAGCCGTACTGCTGCGCGACGTTGAACAGGGCGAAGGATATGCCCGTAATGCCCAGCATTATGACCAAAAACACGAAGCCTATCATGGAGTTGAAATAGCCGCGGAGCTCTTTTTTCGCTATCGTCATCATTTCGCGCCGCCTCCTTCGCTGCTCGTGATCTGCAGGAATATCTCCTCCAGGCTCAGGTCCATCGCCCTCATGTTTAGAATGGGCAGGCTGTTTTTGGACATACAGGCGAAGACCGCCTCGCGTATGTCCGCGTCCTCGTCCCCGCTCAAAATGAAGTCGCAAGTCCCGGGCTCCCGGCTCCCGTCCGCCTTTACGCTCCTGATGACCGGGAAGTCTTTGACCGCCGCCTCGACCTTTTTCGGGTCGCCCTTTATCCGCACCTGGATCTGGCTGCCCTGCGTGAGCGACGAGGACAGGCGGCCGGGCGTGTCGCTGGCGACGATCTTGCCCTTGTTGATGATCATGACCCGGTCGCAGACCGCGCTGACCTCCGAGAGGATGTGGGAGCTCAGGATGACGGTGTGCTTCTTGCCAAGCTTCTTTATGACGTCGCGCATTTCGATTATCTGTTTCGGGTCCAGGCCGACGGTCGGCTCGTCCATTATGATCAGGTCGGGATAGCCCATCATCGCCTGCGCCAGGCCGACCCTCTGGCGGTAGCCCTTGGAGAGGTTCTTTATCAGGCGGCGGGACACGTCCTCGATCCTGACGCCCTCCTTGATGTTGGCTATCATGGCCTTCCTGTCGGCGGAGCGGATCTTCTTGATGTCCGCCGCGAAATTAAGATACTCGTCCACGCGCATGTCGCCGTAGACCGGCGGGTTTTCCGGCAGATAGCCGATGTGCCTCTTAGCCTTTTCAGGCTCCGCCAGGATGTCGACGCCCTTGATCGCCACGTCGCCGGACGTGGCCGCGATGTAGCCGGTCATGATGTTCATCGTGGTGGTCTTGCCGGCGCCGTTTGGGCCGAGAAAGCCCAGTATCTCGCCGTCATCCACCGTAAAGCTGATGTCGTCCACGGCGAAGTGCGCGCCGTAGCGCTTTGTCAGATTTTTTACCTCAACCAAAGCGATCACCCCTATACTGGAAACTGGAAACTGGAAACTAGAGCCTGGAAACTGGAAACTGAAAAACAATCGTTGGACATTAGCGCGCCGGGGCGGGTTTTTTGCGGCTGAACGCTGTGTTACCCATGTCCCGCGCCGCCATACATATTAACCCAACTTGCGCGGCAATGCAACTATGTAATACGGCAGGGGTACGGCAAATTTTCGCGGGAAATCGTAGGGGACGCCCCCCTGGGCGTCCCGTTACCTGAATCTGCCGACAACTGCGGGACGCCGAGGGGACGCGGGACGCCGAGGACGGCGTCCCCTGCTGTATTATGGCGTATCCCACGAAAATTTGCTGCACCCATACGGCGGGGGCGCGGCAATGCAACTATACGGACAAAAGATGAATTTACTGTGAATTATTTGTAAACGGTGTGAAAACTTGATAAAAAGGCTATGCAAATACGATTTTATCTGGTAGATTGGTGTTGACGGGCAAGCGGTATGAGAAGGGGCTCATGTTGAGGGGGTGCTGGATTGGGTCAACGCGAGAAATTTCTGGCTAAAATTTTACGCGGCATGAATGACAGCGACATCGCGTTTGATGAATTATGTCAACTCCTTTATTATTTCGGCTTTTCTTCTAGGGTTAAAGGAAGCCATCATATTTTTTATCGTGATGATATAGATGAAATTATCAATATCCAACCAATAGGCGGAAAGGCTAAAGCCTATCAGGTAAAACATGTCAGGAATATCATAATTAACTATAAGCTGGGAGATGAGTTGGGTGTATAGATATGAAGTCATACTCTATTGGAGCGCGGAAGACAACTTTTTTATAGCGGAAGCGCCGGAGCTTGCCGGATGTTTTGCCGATGGGGAAACGCAACGGCAGGCGCTCGACAATCTGGATATTGTCATCGGCGAATGGATCGAAACGGCGAGATCGATAGGACGTGAAATCCCGGAACCGCGCGGAAGACTGAAGTTTGCATAACTCCACCAATTATACCGGATGCAGAAAACATTTGCCGACGACGAGCCGATTCGACAAACGCTTGGCGACAGAGGAGGCTAATGTTTTCGCACTCCGGTATGCGAATCTTTTTTGCAGGAGGTATCCATGCCCAAACCCATCCTCGCCATAGTCGGCCGCCCGAACGTCGGCAAGTCCACTTTGTTTAATAAAATCGCCGGCGCGAGAATATCCATAGTAGAGGACACGCCGGGCGTCACGCGGGACCGCGTCTACGCCGCGGCGGAGTGGCTCGGCCGGGAGTTCACGATGATCGACACCGGCGGCCTGGAGCCGGAGACGGACGACTTCATGCTCTCGCAGATGCTCCGCCAGGCGGAGGCCGCGATGGAGTCCGCCGACGTGATCCTGTTCCTGACCGACGGCCGCGACGGGCTTCTGGACGCGGACAGGGAAGCGGCCATGCTCCTTCGGAGGACAAAAAAGCCGGTCATCCTGGCGGTCAACAAGATCGACGACATGCGAAAAGAATATACGGACTCCGCGGAGTTCTACGCGCTCGGCCTCGGTGAGCCGATTGCGATCTCCTCCGGCCAGGGCCTCGGAATCGGCGACCTGCTCGACGAGGTAGTCCGGCGCTTCCCGCCGGAGACGGAGCCGGCCGCGGAGGAGGACGTCATCAAAGTGGCGATTCTGGGCAAGCCGAACGTCGGTAAGTCCTCTCTCGTCAACAAGCTCCTCGGGGAGGAGCGCGTTATCGTCAGCGACGTCCCGGGGACGACTCGGGACGCCGTGGACTCGCCCTTCACGTGCGACGGGCAGAAGTATGTGCTGATAGACACCGCCGGAATGCGCAGAAAGAGCAAGGTAAAGGAGAGCATAGAGCGCTACGGCATAGTCCGGGCGGTCGCGGCGGTGGAGCGCGCCGACGTGTGCGTCATCATGATCGCGGCGGACGAGGGCGTCTCCGAGCAGGACTCCAAGATCGCCGGCCTCGCCCACGAGCGCGGCAGGGCCTCCGTGATCGCGGTCAACAAGTGGGACAAGATCGAGAAGGACGACAGGACGATGAACAAGTTCCTGGTGGACATCGGCACGGAGCTGGCCTTCATGCCCTACGCGCCGAAGATTTTCATCTCGGCGCTGACAGGCCAGAGGGTTCTGAAGCTGTTCGGCCTCGTACACGCCGCGGCGCAAAACCACGCCATGCGGGTGGCCACGGGCGTCCTGAACGACGTGATCGCCGAGGCCACGGCTCTGAACCAGCCGCCGACGGACAAGGGCCGGACCCTGAAAGTTTTCTACGCGACGCAGGCCTCCGTGAAGCCGCCGACGTTCGTGCTGTTCGTCAACGACGCGTCCCTGATGCACTTTTCATATAAACGCTACCTCGAAAACCGGATTCGCGAGGCCTTCGGCTTCGCCGGCACGCCGATCCGCTTCGTTGTCAGGAACAGAGGTGAGAAATGACGGAATTTCTGAGGATACCGTGCCTGCTTATAGGTTATTTTATAGGCTGTTTCCAGTCCGCCTACTTCGTAAGCAAGCTCATCGCCGGCATAGACATCCGCCAGCACGGAAGCGGCAACCTGGGCACCTCCAACGTCCAGCGCGTGCTCGGGAACCGCGCGGGCGCGCTCGTCTTTGTCTGCGACGTGCTGAAAGCCGTCCTGGCGTACTTTATTTGCGCGCTGGCGTTCCGGGCGCTTCCGCTTGCGGGGCTCTACGCCGGGATAGGCGTGCTGCTGGGCCACAACTTCCCGTTTTTCTTGAAATTCAAGGGCGGCAAGGGGATCGCCTCGTCCATAGGGCTGTATCTGTGCCTGGACTGGCGCGTGGCCTTGCCGGTCATCGCGGTGGGGCTGGTTTTGTTGGTCATATTCCGGTATATCTCGCTGCTGTCGCTCGTTATAGTGGCGCTTTTCCCCGTCGGGCTGATCCTCGCCCGCGCGCCCTGGGAGGCGGTCATACTCTGCGTTTTGGCCGCCGTCATGGCTTACGTATTGCACAGGGAGAATATAAAGCGGCTGTTTAAGGGGAACGAGAGGAAGCTGTCGCTGAAAAGGAATAAGGAGACAAAGAAGTAATGTCACACAATAAAAAAATGACATTCCCAGGCTTCGGATGTATAATAACCCGGATGAGTGTCAAATGTTTGATATAACCCGCTAAAATAGGGGAAACATAGTACCAATGAGGTGACCGAATGCGCTATTTTCTTGCTTTCGCGTGGGCGGCCGCGGCCGTCCTTGCGCTTACGCCGCTTTTGTCGAAGCTGGCGGTCAGGTTTGACTATCTGGATAAACCGACGGAGCGGAAAAGGCACGCCTCGCCAGTTCCGCTCGTCGGCGGCGCGGCCATGTTCCTGGCGTTCGTGACCGGCCTCGCGGTTTTTCTGGGCTTCAAGGACGCAAAGCACGCCGGCATACTCGCGGGCTGCGCGCTGGTGCTTGGCATCGGCCTCGTGGACGACTGGTTCAAGACCAAGAAGAAGGAGTTTTCGGTCTTTCCGCGCCTGGCGATGCAGATAGCCGCGGCGGTGATAGTCTTTGCGGTCGGCGTGCGCTTCACGGGCTTCAACAACCCGTTCACGCATCAGTACGTGACTCTGCCGTACTGGCTCCAGTTCGTTTTGACCGTCACGTGGATCTTCGGCGTCACGACCGTGCTGAACTGGATCGACGGCCTCGACGGGCTGGCCGGGGGCATCGCCGCCATTTCGGGCGCGACGCTCTTCGTGGCCGCCGTGATTAAAAACCAGCCCGAATCCGCCGTGATGGCCGCGCTCCTTGTCGGCGCGGCGCTAGGCTTCCTTCGTTCGAACATCTTCCCTGCCAAGGTCTTTATGGGCGACTCCGGGGCGACCTTTCTGGGCTTTGTGCTGTCGGTGATCGCTCTCTACGGCGCGTTCAAGCAGGCCACGGTGATTTCCACGTTCGTGCCCGTCCTGGCGCTGGGCGTGCCGATCTTCGACAACATCTTCGTGATATTCAGGCGCTTCCGGAACAGGCAGCCGGTCTACAAGGCCGACACGGCGCAGATACAGTTCAGGCTCCTGAAATGGGGCCTCAGGCCGCCTCAGGCGGTGCTGGTGCTGGTGCTGGTAAGCGCGTGTCTGAGTTTGACGTCGATTATAATATTATTGTTGAATGTATAAGGGGGGCATTCCGATGGAAAAATTCATCCTGAACAAAATGGTCCTGCCGAACGAGCTGAAGGACATCATCAACACCGAGGGGCTGGAGATCATCATCCCCGAGTCCCGGGAGCAGGTGATGGACCTGGCCCTCGGCGGATGCGGGAAGATGAGCTGCGACGTCTCCTTCGAGGTCGACGGCATGGGTCTGGTGCGCGAGGCCAGCGTGGTCAGGTGTAAAAACGGCATCGTGGCCAACTACGACGACACCTACATGCGCAGGCGCGACCCGGACGCGGCGGTGATCGCCGACGACCTGCCGACGGATAAGGACACGCACCTGGAGCGCTTCGGCATACCGTTCGACGGCATACGGCTGGAGACTTTCGCCTGGCTCAAAAAGCAGAAGTCGCTCATACTCATGCCGTTCATGGCCGGCAACAGCAGCATGGGCCTGGGCTACGCCTCCATCCTCGTGGCCCCGGCGAACGCCGCCTTTTTCGCCGCGGCGCTGCTGGATCTTCAGGGCTTCATACCCATCGGCAAGATCCCGAATTTCTTCAAGCCCAAGGCCGTGGTATACGTCGCGCCGCCGTTCCGGCACACCCACTACAACGGCAAGCAGGTCGTCGTCCACAACCGGCTCTACGAGATGCACGAGGTGTTCTCGTACAACCTCTACCCGGGGCCGAGCGCGAAGAAGGGCATATACAGCGTGCTCCTGAACATCGGCGAGCAGGAGAAATGGGTGACCTGCCACGCCTCCACCGTCAGGATCATAACGCCCTACGAGCTGACCGTGACCATCATGCACGAGGGGGCCAGCGGCGGCGGCAAGAGCGAGATGACCGAACAGTTCCACAGGCAGGCGGACGGCAAGCTGCTCCTGGGGACGAACATAGTCAACGGCGAGCAGGTCCTGCTGACCATCATGGACTCCTCCGAGCTGCACCCCGTGACCGACGACATGGCCATGTGCCACCCGTCTCTGCAAAACGACAGCCACAAGCTCGTCGTGGCGGACGCGGAGAACGGCTGGTTCGTCCGCGTGAACCATATCACGCGCTACGGGACGGACCCGCAGATCGAGAGCATGACGATACACCCGGAAAAGCCGCTGGTGTTCATCAACATGGACGCCACTCCCGGCGCGACCTGCCTCATCTGGGAGCCGATAATGGACAGCCCCGGCCACCCGTGCCCCAACCCGCGCGTCATCATGCCGCGCAACTTCGTGCAGAACCACGTGGACGGCGCGGTGGAGGTGGACATCAGGAGCTTCGGCATCAGGACGCCGCCCTGCACCAAGGACGCGCCGAACTACGGCATAGTCGGGATGCTGCATATCCTCCCGCCGGCCTTGGCCTGGCTCTGGCGTCTGGCCGCGCCCAGGGGCCACGCGAACCCGAGCATAGTCGACAGCGAGGGCATGGTGAGCGAGGGCGTCGGCTCGTACTGGCCGTTCGCCACGGGCAAGATGGTGGACCAGGCCAATCTGCTGCTGGATCAGGTGCTGAGGACCACTTCCACCCGCTACATTTTGATCCCGAACCAGTATATCGGGGCCTACAAGGTCGGCTTCTCCGGCCAGTGGGCCACGCGCGAATACCTGTCGCGCAGGGGCGGCGCGAAATTCCGCCCGGAGGCGCTGATGGACTCTCGCTGCTCGCTTCTGGGCTATTCGCTGGAGTCCATCAAAATCGACGGCCAGCTGATCCCGAAGGGCTTCTTGCAGGTGAACTACCAGCCCGAGGTCGGCAACGAGGGCTTCGACGCCGGCGCGAGGATATTGGTGGATTTCTTCAAGAGGGAGATTAAGAAGTACCTGACGCCGGATATGCACCCGATGGGTAGGAAGATAATAGAGGCCTGCCTGGAGGACGCCACGGTCAGGGATTATTTTGAATTTATACCGAAGATATGATGAACTGATATTCGAGTACGCGCTGGATTTGGCCGGAAGGCCGGAGGCATGTTGGATGATCGGCGACAATCCGGCCGCCGACATTGCCGGCGGCAAAACGGCGGGGTTGAGGACTGTCCTGGTGCGGCATGAAAGCGCGGAAGGCGCTTTCAAAAATCCGGATCCCTGCGGCGCGGATTTCGTATGCCGGAATTTGGCGGAGATTCCCGCGCTGCTTGGATAAATAGACAAAACATGTTGTAGGGCGGGGGCTCTGCTCCCGCCGGAGTTTCGGTAGGGCGGGGCTCTGCTCCCGCCGGGGTTTCGGGACCATTGTCGACAGGTTAATGATAAGCCTACGGGTTGTTCGGTCGGGGATGGAACCCCGACCCTACGAGGAATGCGGCTTTGTAGCTGCGGCTTTCATGCCGCACCGATTAACCGGTCGACATTGGTTTCAGGACGGCGGGAACAGAGCCCCCGCCCTACATTGGCAACAGCGTTGCATGAAAAACGCTTAAAGAGCATACTTGGAAATACTTATCTCAATATCTTGCCGACATTGCGGTGCGCCCTACGGCAGTTCCTTCGTATATACAATGATAATATTCCCGTTTTCCCCCGCTATTTCGGCCTTCTTCTGAAGGCCGTTTCTTCTGATGACCTTCCTTGAGGCGAGGTTGTCCTTACCGCAGCTGACCGCCGCCTCCAGAATGCCGAATTCATAGGCTTTTTGCAGCGCAAGGCGAAGCATCTCAGTCCCGTAGCCCTTCTTCCGCTCGCTTGGCCGCACGGAATAACCGATGTGCCCGTGGCGGTATGTTTCATCGGTCAGATAGTGCCGGATGTCCGTCACGCCGACGATTTTCCCGGCCGCGCCGCCGCCGGGCAGCGTGACCGCGAAGAAGGTCGAGGACGGGAGCCAGCCGTCGGACAGCTCCTTCGTCACGTTGAGCCATTCCGCGAAATCCGCGTACCGCGTGATGCCGCGCGAACCGTGGATCCATTCCTCCCCGTTTGCCCGGAATTCGGCTATAAATTCCTCGATTTGCGGCCGCATCTCCGGGGAAGGGGCGATTAGGCGGATTTTGCGGCGTTCGGGGGACGGCTGCAGGGTTTTTTCCATTGGAATTTAACCTCCGATTGCATAGTCCTTAATGGTTCAATGCACACGCGTTTAATGGAGGCGCGGCATGGAAGCCGCGCCCTATAATGTCATTCATCTGCAAACCCGAGTTTCCGTGCCGCAAACCCCGCGGCCAAATCAATGAATTCAAACTCCGTTTCCGGCGTATGCAGCGTATTGCCCGAAACGTCGATTTCCGGCGAACCGCCGTACCATTCGTACAATATTATCCGCCTTTGCCGCTCCACTTCCGCGCCGCTGACAAGCCCCTCAAAATCAAACGCCTCCGCCTTTCCGAGCGCCGCCCATATCTCGTCTCTATGCCCATACGTTTGATATAGCCAAAAATCCATCAGATTGGCTTCCCTGTGGTCGATATTTCCGTAGCCCTTTTCCCATTCCTCCGGATATTTTTTGAGAAACGGCTGCCAAACGTATATATTATTACATATGTCGCACAACTCGTGGATCACATAGCCGTATACAAAATCTCTCCTGCCCGAGTTTTCCCGCCCTCTTAAAAAGGCAACCGCGTTAGCCGCGCATTCGTCATATGAGGTGCACCGCCCCCACTCCGCGCCGCAGGAATGCAGATGGCTTTTCTTCTTGAAATCGCTGACGTAGTTCTCCCGATTATGCACGGCGTCCGGGGCAATGGCGCCGAGATAATATTGCGGCAAATCGGAAACGAGGTTAGGGCAGCGGCCGGCGATTTTTTCCGCGACGATCAAATGCGTCATTGTGAACGGCATCATTTGTCTCCTTCGCGCATATTATTCGAATCCCGATTAAAATCATAACTGTTTGTCGTTCGCTGATCCGAACGCCCGCTGGTGTTCGGGCTCACTCCGCCAGTCGTGTTTTAACCTGAGACTCGTATCGACCGTTTGTGGACGCGAAACGCGGTCATTGTCATTTAGAGGCGACGCGAGGTCATGTTTGAATATCTCTTTCTCATACATTTTCACCTGCTCGATCATGTGCCCGATGTTACCTTCACCGGCGTAAAGGCCCATATCGAAGAAATCCTGCCCCAGGTCCGACCAGAAAAGCTCGTTCTCGTCGCCCGTTACGGCGATGTCCCGTTTAAGCCTGCCCGCATAGACCTCCACATAGCAGTCCTGCAAATAGTACACAAAGTCCATGACGTGCGTCAAATCCGCGTCGTCCCGGGATACGCCTGATTCCTCGCCCATCTCCCGGTACGCGGCGGACAATCCGTCCTCGCCGGGCTCGATCTTGCCGCCGATAAGGTTCGCGAGGCCGCCGTAGGGGTCTTTGCGGCGCCTGCACATCAGGATACGGGAGGCGTCCGCACTGTATAACATAATAATGTTGTAGCCCTGCCTCATGCGAAGTACCCCACCCCGGCCTCGAATATCTTCTGATCAAAATTCCCCGGCACGTTCTTATACAAACCCTTCCCGATCCTCTCGTTGTGGCACATCTTCCCCAAAACGCGCCCGTCCGGGCTGGTCACGCCCTCCACGGCGAAAAACGAGCCGTTGGGGTTGTGCTCGACGTCCATCGACGCCTTGCCGCCGAAATCCACGTATTGCGTTGCGATCTGGCCGTTGGCGGCAAGCTCCGCGACGGCCTCCCCGCTCGCCACGAAGCGGCCTTCCCCGTGGGACAAGGGGATGGTGTATATTTCGTCCGGCGCGGTTTTCCACAGCCAGGGAGACTTGTCCGACACGACCTTCGTCTTTGCCAGGCAGGACATGTGCCTGCCGATCCCGTTGTACGTCAAAGTCGGGCTGTCGGCGGCCTGCGGGCGGATCTGCCCGTAGGGGACAAGGCCGAGCTTGATAAGCGCCTGGAAGCCGTTGCAAATGCCCAGGATCAGCCCGCCGCGCTCCTCCAGCAAATCCGTGGCGGCCTCCGCGACGCGGGGGCTCCGGAAGGCGGCCGCGATGAACTTCCCGCTGCCCTCCGGCTCGTCGCCGGCGCTGAACCCGCCGGGGATCATGATTATCTGCGACTGCCGGATCAGCCGCGCCATCTCCCCGAGGCTCTCGTCCAGCCAGCGGCGGTTCAGGTCGCGGATTATGACCGTTTCGACCCGCGCGCCGGCCCGCTCGAAGGCGCGGCGGCTGTCGTCCTCGCAGTTCGTGCCCGAGAAAACGGGGATCAAAACGCGCGGCCGCGCGAAAAGGGATATGCGGGGCCCTTCCGCGGTTTTTTTTGCAGGTGACCATTCCGAACTTAATATCGCGGAACGGTCAGGACCGTTCCCTGCATGATCGGCCTTAAATACCGGTATCCCGATACTGTCCGGCCCCGTTGCGCCAATTTTATACCAGTTAGTGGGAAACACGCCTTCCAGCGGCTCCATCCACGCCTTTATGAGCCCCTCCAGGCCGAACTCGGCGCCGTTTATCTCTATGACCGCCTCCGGGATCGTCCGTCCTATTATTTCATGGTCCAGGCCGGCAAACTCCAGCCTCGCCTCTTCCTCCGAAAATGCGGTCTCCAGCACGAACGCCCCGTATTCAGGCCCATATAGGCTCTCCGTCCTTATCCGCGCGCCGATCATGTTCCCAGCGGCCATCTGCGCGACCGCCGCCGCGACGCCCCCCGCGCCGGGCGTCCCGGCCGCCGAGATTTTCCCGGCGCGCATCGCCCGCGCGACCGCCCCGAACACGGCTTTCAGGTGCTCAAAATCCGGCGTCCCGTCGGCGTTTAGCCGCGCGTTCAGCTTAACGAGCAGGCTCCCGGGGGCTTTGAACTCCGGCGAGACCGCGTCTCCGGCCTTGCCGACGCAGAGCGCGAACGCCACTAGCGTCGGCGGCACGTGCATGTCCATAAACGTGCCGGACATGCTGTCCTTGCCGCCTATGGCCGGAAGGCCGAGCCCCATCTGCGCGCGGAAAGCGCCGAGCATGGCTGCCAGCGGCTTCCCCCACTTTTCCGGGGTGTCCGTCATCCTCTCGAAATACTCCTGTAAGGTCAGGCGGACTTTGGACCAGTCCCCGCCGGCCGCGACGATTTTGGAGACGGCCTCCACTACGGCGTACACGGCCCCGTGGAACGGACTTTTCACGGCCGGCTCCGGGTCGTACCCGAACGACATAAAGGTCGCGGCGTCCGTCTCCCCCTCCGCCGGTATCTTCGAAACCATGGTCTGTATCGGCGTCAGCTGCCGCCTGCCCCCGAACGGCATCAGAACGGAGCCCGCGCCGATCGTGGAGTCGAACCGCTCGGCCAGGCCCTTCTGGCAGGCGACGTTCAGGCGGGACAGGACGTCAGGCAGGCGTGACGGATCGTCTGCGGTTTGCGCGTCCGCCGGGTCGGTCAGGCATGGAAGCCCCACCCTACAAGACGCGGCATCGTCTCCGGTCAGACCGGCCCCGGCCGAACCGTTCCCTGTCAGACCACTAGCGGATTTCTTTCCCCAAAACGGTTCTATCCCCTTTATCAGCGCCCGCGCCGTCTGCCGCGCGCCGTTGGTGTCCAGGAAATCCCTGGATATGTCAATGATCTTTTTCCCGCGCCACGTCATGCACAGACGCCTGTCCGCCGTGACCTCCGCGACTCGCGTGGCCTCCAGGTTTTCGGCGGCCGCCGCGCCGATGAAGCGTTCGGCGTCCTTCGCCTCCACAACCACGGCCATGCGCTCCTGGGACTCCGATATGGCCAGTTCCGTGCCGTCGAGCCCCCCGTACTTCTTCGGGACGGCGTCGAGGTCGACCGCCAGCCCGTCGGCCAGTTCGCCGATCGCCACGGCCACGCCGCCGGCGCCGAAGTCGTTGCAGCGTTTTATCATAGCGGCGGCGTTTTTGTCGCGGAAGAGCCTCTGGAGCTTGCGCTCCGTCGGCGGGTTGCCCTTCTGCACCTCGGCCCCGCAGGAAACGATGGATTCGGCGGTGTGCCGCTTGGACGCGCCCGTCGCCCCGCCGCAGCCGTCCCTGCCCGTGCGCCCGCCGACCAATATTACCGCGTCGCCGGGCGCGGGCGTCCCGCGCCTGACGGCGTCCTTTTTAACCGCGCCGACGACCGCGCCGATCTCCATGCGCTTCGCCACGTAGCCCTCGTGGAATATCTCCGTTACCAGCCCAGTGGCCAGGCCGACCTGGTTGCCGTAGGAGCTGAACCCCCGAGCCGCGCCCGTGGAAATGAGCCTCTGCGGGAGCTTTCCCGGGAGCGTTTCGCCGACGGGCGTCCGCGGGTCGCCGCCGCCGGTCACGCGCATGGCGTGGTAGACGTAGGCCCTGCCGGACAGCGGGTCGCGGATGGCCCCGCCCAGGCATGTGGCCGCGCCGCCGAACGGCTCGATCTCCGTGGGGTGGTTGTGCGTTTCGTTCTTGAACAGTATCAGCCAGTTCTCGGGCTTCCCGCCGACCTCTATCTCCGCGTTTATCGAACAGGCGTTGTTCTCGCCGCTTTCGTCCAGATCGTCCAGCAACCCCCTGGATTTCAGGGCCTTCATGCCGATCGTCGCGATATCCATGAGGGATATGTCCCGCTTCGCGGCCTCGCCGAAGAGCCGCCCGCGCTCCGCCAGGTACGCTTCGTAAGCCGCGCGGACGGGCTCCGCGCCGTCCTCGAACGCCACGCTTTCTATGGCGGTCAGGAAAGTGGTGTGCCGGCAGTGGTCCGACCAGTAGGTGTCTATGACCTTGATCTCGGCTAACGTGGGGTCGCGCCTTTCCGCATCCCTGAAATAATCCCGGCAGAACGCCAGATCCGCGGGGGTCATGGCCAGGCCGGGCACAAAGCCGCCCAGTTCGCCGTCCGGGCATGAGATGAACCCCTCCAGCGTCTCCACGTCCGGCGGCGTGGCGAAGTCCGCTTTCAGGCGTTGGGGCTTGTCCATCGGCGTCACGGACGAATCCACCGGGTTCACGCAGTACCGTTCGATCCGGCGCTTCTCGTCCTCGGTCAGCTCCCCCTCCAGGATATAGACCTTCGCGCACTCGACAACCGCGCCGGAGGCGTCCGCGATAAGGCCGAGGCACTGCTCCGCGCTGTCGGCCCGCTGGTCGAACTGGCCGGGCAAAAATTTCGCCGCGAAGGCGAAGCTCCCCGGCGGGATCGGCAGTTCCTCGTCCCATGTCGTATCCAGCGGCGCCTCGGCGAACACGTTCGCCTTGAACAAGGCGTAGTCGGATTCCGGGACGTTTTCCATGTCGTACCTGTTGACGACGCGCAGGCTTTTCAAGCCCTCCGCGCGCAGGTTCGTCCGGATATCCCGGAGCAGCGCCGCGGCCTCCACGTCGCGGCCGGGCTTTTTTTCCACGAAAACGCGCCTGATTTGGCTCATATGTCTCCTGCTTTCCGGTTGTTTGAGGCGGACTGATATAAATCCGCGCTCCAAATCTTTGCGCTTTTCCCGCCCGTCACGATTTTACGTCCCGCAGCTGCTCTTCCCCCGCGGCGTTTTCCTGCCTGTTCTCCGGTTTGTTTTCCGGCTTGTTCTCCTTTATCAGCTCGCGGAGGATGCTCATATACAGGACGTTCACGTTCGATTTCCAGTTCTTCTGTATCAGCCGCGCCTGCTCCCTGGAGACGACGGAGACGTTTATCTCCATCAGGAGCCTGTCGTCGTCGTAGACGCCGCATTTCACGATGTACTCGTTCGTGTCCCTGTCCTGGAAATAGTTGGCGGTGATCTCGTAATCCCGCTTCACGGAGTTGAAATTGTCCTGGACGTATTTGTTTATCCTCTGCCTGACGCCGCCGGGAATCTGCTTTTCGAAATATTCCAGCGTGGACAGGCCCTGGTCGGTTATTGAATAGCGCGTGTTGTTGTTTTCCAGGGACATCTCGAGATACCCGTCGGAGACCATGTCGGCGAGGGTCTGCTGGAGGGCGTAGTATTCCATATAGTCGCCCTCGCGGACAAAATCCGTGATCTGGCTCCTGGTCAGGGGGAGGTCCATCTTTTCGATAAGGTAGAGCAGCAGCAGCTTGTTCTCAACGGATACGCTGTCGTCAGACGGCAATAGGGCCACCCCCGGAATCGTCGTGGAGTTTCCGCGGAAACTCGGTTGTGATTTCATTATATTATATAGTTTTCATGGAAACTCGGTTGAAATTTCCTTTATTATATATTGGCGTCCGGTTTTTGTCAAAATCGGGTTCCCGGGATAGTATCACTCCCCGAACGCCACGCAGCACGGCTTCGGCATCCCGGCCCGGCCGACGATCTCCCCCGTGTCGGCCCTGTGCACCGTCACCATATTGTCTCCTTGGTTCGCCGCCAAGATCCATCCGCCGCCAGGCGAAAAGGCGAAATCCCGCGGCTCCGCGCCGGTCATAATAAACTCGGGAGGCGCGAGCGCGCCGCCGTCCAGTATGCCAAACCGCGCGATCGAGTCGTGCCCCCGGTTAGACGCCAGCACGGCGCCTCCGTCCGGCGATATGCGAATCGCCGCGGCCGAACTCTTTTTGGAGGACGCGTAAAATCCGGCGGGCAGCGCGGACGCTTCCTGCAAGAGCGTCATTTCCCCGTCCTCATATCTGTTCGCGAGGACCGTGGAGCCCATCTCCGTCAGCACATACGCGAACGCGCCGTTACCGGAAAAAACCATGTGACGCGGGCCGGAGCCGGGCGGGCAGCGGTAGACCTTCGCCTTCGCCGAAAGCCCCGCGCCGGCCGAGTACGGATAGAAAAAAACCCTGTCCAGGCCGAGGTCGCAGACCGCCAGGTATTTATCGTCGGGCGTGACCGCGGCGAAATGGATATGAGGCCGCGTCTGTCTCCCGGGGTCCGGCCCCTTCCCGCGGTGGGAAAGCGCCAGTTGAGACGGCTTGATAAGGCCCTCGCCGTCTCTCTCAAAAACGCTCAGGCTCCCCTCCCCGTAATTCGCCGTGAAAACATACCCGTCCTTCACGCAGAGGTGGCACGGTCCCCCCCCGCCCGTACCTTGCGCCGACAGCAGGCTCATCGCCCCTCCGCCGCGCGCGGCCGCGGAAAACAGGCGGCCGCCGCTTTGGCCGTCATAAGTTTCCGTCTCCGAAACGCCGTACAATATCCCCCCGTCAAACACCAGGTACGACGGATTTTCGATATCCAGGCTGCCGCCAAGCCTCAGGCCGCCCGTGCTTTCGTCGAACTCGCCGCTCAAAAGGCCGTTCCCCGCGCCCTTTGAATATGTCCCGAAATAAACCGGCCGTTTCATGCTGATCACCTCTGATAAAATGTTTGAACATGTTTGAACATGTTCGACAAATTCAACCGACGTAAATTCAACCGAAACGGGCAAAAGCCCAGGACAACCTACCGCGAGGGCGCAAAGCGCCTATGGAAAGGATCAGGCAAGAAAAGCAGGCTAAGTCATAAAGAATACCCCTTCCGCAAAAGGCAAAGCAACAAGGATCAATACTTCGAACTTAAATTTGCGGGATTCATCATGCTGAAAATGTTACCGATTTCCTGTTCAAAAGACATAGCCAGCTTAAATCTGATCATTTTCAAGCTGGTTCTTTTAGGATAAATGCATTGCGCCATTTTCAAAATGGCCAAGGCCAGCTTTTTGAATATCTGTAAGTTCTTTGCCCCGTTTTCAGGCATTGTGGTATTTTTGTCGTCTTTGAACGTGAAATCCAGCTGCCAATGAAGCCCGTTTTCCACTCCCCAATGACTCCTTACCGCCCTCGAAAAATCTTCTATTCCTTTCACACTGCTTATAAAGTATCGTTGCTCTGTGACCACCGGTAAGTTTGGATTGTTTTTGTTTATTGTTTTTATTTCCATACCAATTGTCTTTAACCCCGACCACTTTTCCTTGTTATAAAGCCAGGCTATATCATCCGTCATCCCTTGCTGCTCTTGCCGTCGAACGATATGATACCCTTGTGCCCTTCTTCCTCCCCCGTTTTTGATAGACTTATTATCTCGTCTACCTTCTTTAGCAGAAAATCTATCGCTATTCCATATACATAATTTGTATTTATTTGTGATATCGTTATTCGAAACGTATCGTCGCTCGGTATCCCATACCCAAGCCCCAAAAACCTTCTCAGCCATTTCTCGTGCACCTTCCCGAATGCCTCGATTTCCAGCCATTCATTCGCATTCGACAGTACCGCCAGCAATGTTATCATTATGATATCGCCCAGCTCGTGCTGCACATATGCTTCATCCCGCCAATCGCTGATTTCACTCATCCGTACGTGCAATTCCTTTAGAACTGTCACATCTTCTGCATCTACTATCTCCATTTCCAATTCCTCAAACATATCCGCTATTTCCTGTAGCTTCTTCGCTCTCCTTGCCATTTCCTTTCACCTCCGCTTTCTTTTTACCAGCTTTGGCGACTTTTGGCAAGCTTTCCCTTTGTAACACTTTTGTTACTTTATTAGGTTATCCTGGCAAAAGCCCAAAAACCCTTGACACGGAAAAATCCCTGCATTATAATGATTTCAGCAGAGTATGGCTTTCGTCTGGGTGTGGCGTAGCTTGGTAGCGCGCTAGACTGGGGGTCTAGAGGTCGCAAGTTCAAATCTTGTCACCCAGATGCCGTAAA
>WQUN01000193.1 GCA_009782085.1 Bacillota bacterium | reverse complement strand
CGGCGGGTCAAGGCTCGCGAAACAGGCCCTGAGGACGGCCTCCTTTTCCTCCTCCGTTATCACGTACCGGTCGTCGTAATACACGGCCTGGTCGTGGATGGGCACTAGGTCGTCCTTGCCCGCGTCCGAGCCGTTCCCGCCGAACACCCGCTCGAATATGGCCAGGTACAGCCTGGCCTGCTTGGCCTTCTCGCGGAAGGCGAATTTCTGCCGCCTGACCGTGGAGGCGGTCACGCCGAGCCTTTTGGCGATCTCCGCGTCCGGGACGCGCGCGCCGAAAAGCGACAGCAGTTCCTTCTGGTTGGCCGTGAGCGTGTTGTATTTCGTGTCGGAAAAAATCAGCCGGCCGGCGTTCCCGCCGTGCCCGTCCTCCACGTGTCTCGCGCAGGCGTTCTCCGCGTCGAAAAACACGCCGCCGGCGGGAAAGACCTGCCCCTTTGGGAAGGATTTCCCGCAGTGGTTGCACAGCCAGGCGTTTGCGCCGGCGTCGAAGCGGCAGCCGTTCTTGATTTCATCGACGGTCAGAGAGCCGATGTCCATTGCGTCACCGTCCAGATATAGAATGCGGAAATAAAAAACGATAAACATATTATATATATGTTTATCGTAAATGTCAACAAGAAGTTCTCAGCCTCATGCTCATCTCGTACAGAATTATCGACGACGCGACACCCACGTTCAGCGAATCGCAAATCCCCAGCATCGGGATCGACAGCAGCCTCGCCTCCGGCGTGTACCACTCTTTGCTGATCCCGTACTTCTCGCTCCCGACTATCAGCGCCGTCCGGCCCGCGTAGGCGTACTCGCGGTAGCTTTTTTCGGCCCGCGTGTCCGCCAGATATAGCGCGAAGCCGTTCGCTTTGAGCCACGCCATGCACTCGCCGGCGCTTCCGGCCTCCGCGAACGGCACGGCGAACGCCGCGCCCATGCTGCCCTTGATGAATTTCGGGTGGGTCAGGCGTATCCGCCTGTTGCAGAGCAAAACGGCGTCTATGCCGGCGCCGTCGCAGGTGCGCATTATGGTGCCCAAATTGCCCGGTATCTCGAGGCCGTCGGCCACCGCGACTATGGCGTCGCCCCCAAGGTTCGCCGCGATGCCGCCGAGATCGTACTCCGGAAGGAGGCACAGCGAAAGCAGGCCGTCGATCCTGTCCCGCTCGCTGAGCTTCTCGAAGACCCGCTCCGAGACGGCGTAGACGTCGCCGCAGAGGCCCAGCATGGCCTCCAGGATGCCGGCGGCCTCCGGGCTGCGCACGCATTCCGGGCAGAACAGGAACGAGCGGACCCGGACCCTGTTTTTGACTTTGGCGTCCAGTATCTTCATGTGCGCCCAGATGCCCTCGGCCACGAACAGCTTCTCCGGGTTCGGCTTCGCGTTGGAGAGGATGTTTCTGATCTGGGTGATCTTGCCGTTTTTCAGGCCGATGTACTGGATCTTGTCCTTGTTTTTGGCGAGGAGGGCGGTCACCGTTTCGTTTGGCGGCATGGTTTCCAAGGGATACCCGCTTTCTGTGCTCATGGATCGGGCGAACGCGGTTCGCCCACGCGCGTGTGGCGTTGCGTCCCCGCATACGGCACGCCGGCGTAGCATAATCAGTTCGCCCATGCGCGCGTGACGTTGTGCCGCAGGGGTTTAACATGAACCGGCGCTATAATGGCCATTGCAATGTACCACCAGAATTTTTCCGTCATCCTGTACTTTATAGACCAACCGGTTCTTTTCGTCGATTTCACGGCTCCAGTATCCGGACAACTCATGTTTGAGCGGTTCCGGATGTCCCATGCCGGCGTTGCCGTTTCTGACGATATCTTTTATCAGTTGATTTATCTTTTTTACGGTGCGTTTGTCCTGCGCCTGCCACGCCGTGTATTCCTCCCAGCCGTCAAGCGTGAAGCCGATATTGTCAATCATTTTCCGCAGCCTCCAGCTCCGCAAGGGATTTGGAGATTACTTCCCCCCGTTCGGCCTGCCCTATCGAATGAATAACCCGCTCCAGCCTTGCCCCGGTGTAATAATCGTCATAGGGTTTCAGTTCGAAGGGTATCGCCTGCTCTCTTATGGCCTGACGGAAAAACACGTTGATAGCCGACGACATATTGAGCCCTATTTTGTTAAAAAGAATTTCGGCTTCCTGCTTTATGTTATCGTCAATGCGAATGGTCAAATTTGTCTGCGCCATTCAGAACCCGCTTTCTCTCCAAAAATTTTCTCTCTAAAAATAACCGCACTAACATAGTATCGCAAAATATGTGCGATGTCAATGCGCCAACCCCTATTTCAGCCTCTCCGCCCGCTCGGACGCTGTCAGCGTGTCGATTATCTCGTCCAGGTCGCCGTCCATGATCTCGTTGATCCGGTAAAGCGTCAGGCCCACGCGGTGGTCGCTGACCCGCCCCTGGGGGAAGTTGTACGTCCGGATGCGCTCGCTGCGGTCGCCGGTGCCGACCTGGCTCTTGCGCTCGGCGGACTGGAGGGACTGCCGCTTTTCGAGCTCGCGGTCGTAGAGCTTCGCGCGGAGGATCTTCAGGGCCTTGTCCCTGTTCTTCAGCTGGGACTTCTCATCCTGGCAGGAGATGACGATGCCCGTGGGCGCGTGCGTCACGCGGACGGCGGAGTCGGTGGTGTTGACGCTCTGGCCGCCGTTGCCGGAGGAGCGGAACACGTCCACGCGCACGTCGTTCATGTTCAGCTCCACGTCCACCTCGTCGGCCTCGGGCAGCACCGCCACGGTCACGGTGGAGGTGTGGATGCGGCCGCTGGACTCGGTCACGGGCACGCGCTGAACGCGGTGGACGCCGCTCTCGTATTTGAGCCGCGAGAACGCGCCCTTGCCGCTTATCATGAACACGGCCTCCTTGAAGCCGCCGATGTCCTGCTCGTTCAAGCTTAACAGCTCCGTCCTGAAACGGCGGCGCTCCGCGTAGCGCGAGTACATCCGGAACAGGTCCGCCGCGAACAGCGCGGCCTCGTCGCCCCCCGCGCCGCCGCGTATCTCCACGATGACGTTCTTCTCGTCGTTGGGGTCTTTCGGCAGCAGCAGGAGTTTCAGCTCCTCGCCCAGCACGGCCAGCAGGTCGGTTTTTTCCCTAAGCTCGTCCTTGGCCATATGCCGGAGCTCGTCGTCGCCGCTTTCCTCCAGCATCTGCCTGGCCTCGGCGATCTCCCGCTCCGTCTTCCCGTATTCGCGGAATTTTTCGACGACGGGCGTAAGGTCGCTGTGCTCCTTCATCAGCTCGCGCCAGCGCTTCTGGTCGGCGATGAGGCCGGGGGAGGCGATTTGGGCGGAGAGGGCGGTGTATTTGGTTTCGAGTTCTGCGAGTTTGTCAAACAAGGGGGGGCCTCCGGAAAACGTTATTCTAAAAAGAAACTGTATAGCCATTCAACTTCAAAATAACCGCATTGTCATTCTGAGCGAAGCGAAGAATTTTGCGTTTGTCATTCTGAGCGAAGCGAAGAATCTTGATTTTAAGACCCTTCGCTTCGCTCAGGGTGACAGCGGGTCGCTCAGGGTGACAGCGGGAAATCAATTTCCGAAGAAGTCTATTTTTTGAAGTGGGGCTTCGCCCCACATCCCAACGGGATGCGGGAATGAATCCCGCATCCCTTACGCGGGCTACGCCCGCGCGCCGCGCGTACGCGCGGCGGTAACATATACTCATCCAACTCTAAATCCATAGTCGCTTTGCGGTCTTTTTGCCACGATGCCGCGTCAGCTCCTCCTAGCGTGCTTTTGAGCACGCGTCGTCGTCG
>WQUN01000192.1 GCA_009782085.1 Bacillota bacterium | reverse complement strand
TCTTCCTCTTTCTTCTCCTTGCCGTTCCTGCTTTTGTCTCGTTTTACCGTTTGCTATTGCTTTCTTTCTAATCTTTACGGTAGTTTCCGAGGTCACTCAACTTCTTCGGAAATTGAATTCGCTGTCACCCTGAGCGCGGCGAAGGGTCTTAAAATCAAGATTCTTCGCTTCGCTCGGAATGACAATCGCCGCTTTCCGAAAAAATCCAATCTTTATCCGGCAAAAATCCGCGGAAAGGGACAACCGCCAAAAACGGGTAAATACCGCGTCCCGGTACGGCGCTAACATACACAGACAGGGCGCCGTGCCGGCTTTATAGTCGTTTCGTTTGAAATTGAGCTTCAAACTTCACGTGAAACGCCCCTGAACATTGGTCGTTTCACGCTCGTTTTCAGCTCATTTCAAATCAAAACGACTTAGTCGTTTCGTTTGAAATTGAGCTTCAAACTTCACGTGAAACGCCCCTGAACATTGGTCGTTTCACACTCGTTTTCAGCTCATTTCAAATCGAAACGAGTTTACCCGCGGGCAAATCTATTTGGGGGATCGCAGGGTTGTCCCTCCGCGCTTGTTTTTTCTCGAATTCTTACGGGATGCAGCAAATTTTCGCGGCATACGTTACAATACAGTAGGGGACGCCATCCTCGGCGTCCCACTGTTGGCAACCGCTATAAACTGTCATCCTGAGCGAAGCGAAGGATCTTAAGTATCCAAAACATAAGATTCTTCGCTGCGCTCAGAATGACAAAAGGGGTTTATAGAGGTTGCCTATAAACTGTCATCCTGAGCGAAGCGAAGGATCTTAAATATCCAAAACATAAGATTCTTCGCTGCGCTCAGAATGACGAAAAAGGGGTTTATAGAGGTTGCCTATTCTCGGAAGATTGCAATCGCAGGACGCCCAGGGGGGCGTCCCCTTCGATTTTCCCACGATAATTTTGCCGCACCTTCTATTACAATAAACCTGTTCACTGTCTCTCGTTTGTGGTAGTATTAGAAAAAAAGACAGGGGGCAATCACATGAGAAACCTCAAAATCGCGGTGATCGGCAGCGGCAGCACCTACACCCCGGAACTGGTTTCCGGCTTCATATCGCGCTCCGGCAGCCTGAAAGCGGACAGTTTTTACATGATGGACATCGACGAACGCAAGAACGCCATCGTCTCAAGCCTGGCGGAGCGCATGATCGAGGCCGCGGGCCTCGGCAGCCGCCTCGTAGTCACGGATGATCTCGACGAGGCGCTTGAGGGCGCGGACTACGCCGTGGCGCAGGTGCGCGTCGGGAGGCTGCCCGCGCGCGTCGTGGATGAGAAGATCCCGATTAAATACGGCCTCCTCGGGCAGGAGACGACGGGCGTCGGCGGCTTTTTCAAGGCCCTGCGCACGATACCGGTCATAGAGAACGCGGCCAGGACGATGGAACGCGTCGCCCCGAAGGGCTGGCTGATCAACTTCTCGAACCCGTCGGGTATCATCGCCCAGATGCTCTCCGAAACCACCTCTGTCCGCTTCGCGGGGCTCTGCAACGGCCCGGTGAACACGGAGCGCTTCCTTCGGAGCCTCTTCCCGGAGGGAACAAGCCTGGACTACGACTTTGTCGGGCTGAACCACCTGAACTGGTTCACCGGGGTCTACGCGGACGGCGCGGACGCGCTGCCGGGGCTTCTCGCCGACGAGCGGGTGCGGAAGGTTACGGGCCTGGACTACGGCGAGCCTTTGATGAAAGCGATAGGCGGGATACCCTGCGGTTACATGAACTACTATTATTTCCGGGACGAGACGGCGGAGCGCTGCAAGGCCGCGGAGAAGAGCCGCGGCCAGGTCTGCATGGAGATAGAGGAGGAGCTTCTGACGCTGTATCAGGACCCGTCGCTTAAAGAAAAGCCGGCCCTGCTGGACAAACGCGGCGGCGCGCTCTATTCTGAGGCGGCCGTTTCGCTGATAGACGCCCTCGAGAACGACAGGAACTCCGTCCACGTGGTCAACGTGGACCACAAGGGCACTATTCCGTTTCTGGACGCGGGAGACGTGGCCGAGGTCAAGTGCGCGGTCGGCAAGAACGGAATCGTGCCCTTGCCGCTTCGGAACGGAAACGTGAGCGGGCACATCGCCGGGCTCATGCGGGCCGTGAAGGCCTACGAGAAGCTGACGGTCAAGGCGGGCCTGACGGGGGATTATGAGGCCGGCCTGTCGGCGCTTCTGACGCATCCGCTCGTCGGCGATTACGCCAAAGCAAAGGCGGTCTACGACGAAATGCTCCTGGCGCATAAGGCGTATCTGGCCAGGTTCGCATATAAAAAACAGTAAAATGGCATGTCATCCTGAGCGAAGCAAAGGATCTTAAGATTCTTCGGCTTCGCCTCAGAATGACAACGCTTCGCCTCAGAATGACAACGCTTCGCCTCAGAATGACAACGCTTCGTCTCAGAATGACAACGCTTCGCCTCAGAATGACAACACTTCGTCTCAATATGACAGCGAGTAGTTATACCGGATGCTGAAAACATTTACCGACGACGAGCCGACACGACGAACGCTTCAGCGGCGTGTCGGCGACGGAGGAGGTTAATGTTTTCGCACCCGGTATACTTTTAGGATGATGCGCTTAGGAATTGTCCAGAAATAACATGCACATTTTTTTGAAACGACGAACGCTTCTACGGCGTTTCAAAAAAATATTTGATCAGTTTATTTCTGGACAGTTCCTTACCCGTATCTTCACGGGCGTCCCGGCGGGCAGACGCAAGACGATCTCGTCTCCGGTCACCTCATATACATCCAAAATAAAGATCCCGCCCTCGCCCTCGGCCGTGAGTTCGACTGCCTCCAGATCCCGGCCGCGCAGGTCCTCGGGCAGCGGATACGTAAACGTCCCGCCCTCCAGGGAATACGCCAGCCAGCTCCCCGGCGAGCTTCCCGGGGCGAACGTCGAGAAATCCCGCCCGACGGGCCGCCCGCGGATGATCACCCTGTAGGACATGCTCCCGAAGTCTGCCTCCACGCGGCAATCGTTCGTGTAATAGGCCGCGGCCGTGTCCCCGTCCCGCCGGAAGCCCGTCATATATTCGTTATAGAGCAGCATGGCCGGGATGTTGTTGATGTAAAAGCGCCCGACGCTGAGCGGTCCTGCCACGTCCTCCTCGTAGAAGGTGTGCCCGCCCAGCAGAAGCGCCCACAGGATATCCGTTTTACTTCCCGTCGGGGCGCAGTAGCCGATCGTCCCGTGGTAGATCATCTGAACCAACGGCACGAACCGTCCGCCGGGTATGAACTCCTCCTTCATGTCCAGGCGGTTGTGCAAAGCGAAGCCGATTTTGCCGACGGCCGGGTGCGTGAGCAGCTCGCTCGTCACGTCCGCGCCGCGCCTGTTGAACTCCCTCACGATCTCCATCTTGGCGTCGTAGTTATCCTGCGCGGAGGCCGGGCGCTCCGGGTCGAAGTCGTAGCGGCAGGTCTCCGCTGTCAGCACGTCCAGGTGATAGGTCTTTTCCAGCGGATACGTCTCGAACAGCCGCGCGACGCGCTTTGCCGTCTCGCCGGAGTCCACGTACCTCCGGACGCCGAGCTCATAGGTCAGCCCGGAGCCCCAGAGCCAGCCCCGCCAGGGCTTCCCGTCCTCGTCCTTGGCGACATACGGGTAATCCCTGTTCGGGAAGGAGACGTCGTCAAAATTGTCGTGCATACCCGTCAGGGCGTTGTAACATCGCATTTCCGTCAGGCAGCGGCGCAGGCCCTCCGTGCCGCCGCAGCGCTCCT
>WQUN01000191.1 GCA_009782085.1 Bacillota bacterium | reverse complement strand
GTGTCTCACGCCTTTTACCGCCGCGGCGACGGCCGCGAACAGGACGCCCGCGACGGGCCAGATGACCCACGAAATGTCCCAGGCGTTGCCGAGAAAGCTCCACAGCAAATACGCCGCGGTCACCAAGGGCCAGCAAATCCGGGCAACCGCTTTGGTGACGTCCACGGATCCGCCGTCTTCCGCCTTGTCCCCGTAAGCAAAATTTTCGCTCCGCGTCCCGGCTTCCGAGACATGTCCGACTCCGAGCTCCGCGGCGATCTCGTCGATGCTGCCGAAATCGGAAATGACGGTTCCGACGGCCTCGTTTTCGCTCTTGCCCTGCTGTTTCAGCGCGTGGTATTTTTCCTCCATATTGGCCAGCATCTCCTTTTTAAGCGCCAGCACGCGCTTGTTTTGCGGAAACGCGGCGAACACGTTGTCCAGATAAGTCTCAATCGCGTCCATAACTTTCCCCCTCCTCATTTATAGTGGAATCCCGCAAAACGGAATCCGGCAATATGAATCTGGCGATCAGCGCCTTCGTCAGCGCCCATTCGGCGCATTTTTGCCGGTAATACAGCCGTCCGCCGTCCGTCAGCGCGTAATACGTGCGCTCCCGCCCGCCCGAGTACGACCCGGGGTAGGAGCGCAGATACCCGAGCTTTTCCAGGCGCGAAAAGGCCGAGTAGAGAGTGGTTTCCTTCATGGTGTAGCGGTTCTCCGAGATGTCCGTGATCTTCCTGGATATCTCGTAGCCGTACGAATCGCCGCCGTAAAGCGCCCGCAGGATCATGACGTCTATATACCCGCGTATCACGTCGCTGCCGATTTCCGCGCGGTCCAATGAACCACCCTCTTTCGCGGACGTAATTACTACGTCTGACGTTGTAATCAGTATAGCGCAACTACTACGTCACGTCAAGTAGTTTTGCGTAAAAAAACCCCCCGTCGTTTCGGGGCGGGGGATTTATCGTTTCCCATCGTTTTCAGTTTTTTACGTTTTCCTTTTCCCATCGTTATCCGCTTCCCAATACAACGTATCGCAAATAAGGACTCCTGTCCTCACTCGTCCCAAAGCTCCGTCCAGTCTTTGGCCCCTTCCCACAAAAACACCTGCCCCTTTATCAGCCGGCAGTTTTTGTCGGCCTTCCCGATCGCCTCCATCTCGGCAGGGGTAAGCGGGTCCTCCGTGGTGCAGCGCAGGTTGCTGACGTACTCGTTCTCGTACACCGAAAACGGGATCGGTATCTGCCCCCTCTGCACAGCCCATTTGATGCAGACGACGGCCGGGTGGACGTTGTGCGCCTTCGCCGCCGCGACGACCTCGGGCATCTCGGTGTCCGCCACGTCGTCGGGCGTCTTGTCGCGGTCGGGCCGCGTCGGCGAGCCTATCGGGCAGAAGCCGATCGGCTGGATGTTCCGCTTCACGCAGTAGTCAAAGAGCGCCGGCTGCTGGAAAGCCGGGTGCAGCTCCATCTCGATGAGCGTCGGCAGCACGCGGCAGCGCGGCAGCACAGCCTCCAGCTTCGGGATCGTCATGCTGGACATGCCGAGGTTCCGCGCCAGGCCCATGTCGTGTATCCGCTCCATCTGCCTCCACACGGCCATGAACTCGTCCGCCGAAAACGGCCTGGAATCCGGGTTCCTGGCGTCCCCGTCGCAGCCGGGCGCGTGGTAGTTAGGAAACGGCCAGTGCATGAAAAACGCGTCGATGTAGTCCAGCCGCAGGTCTTTCAGCGTCCTGGCCAAGGACAGAAGCACGTCGCCTTTCCCGTGCATGTCGTTCCAGAATTTGGACGTGACAAAAAGCTCCTCCCGCCTGACGGCGTTTTCAACGAACGCCTCCGCGAACACCTTGCCTATCCGGTCCTCGTTGCCGTAGACCGCCGCGCAGTCGAACATCCTGTAGCCGCGGCGGATGGCCCCCGCCACGGCGGCGGAAACCTGCTCCGCCGTGAAGCGGTCGGAGCCGAACGTCCCCATACCGATGCACGGGATCATCTCTCCCGTGGACAGCACGCGCTTTGGGACGATGATGGGATCGATAAAATCAGACATTGACGCTTCTCCTTTCGAATGAAGAACCCTCTCGGAAAGTCAATACATGGTTTCCGAGAGTGCTCATGAATTGATATTTTACCGTTCAGCCGCTCAGACCGTTAAACCGGGAACGAATCCTCCGGCAGCATGTACATATACAGCGCCGTCACGGGTTATACAGCAAGACCTTCCCCTTCACCTTCCCCGGCTCCTTAAACAGGCCGAAAGCCTCCTGCGCCCGCTCCATCGGGAACCTTTTGAACACCATCGCAGGATCGTATTTCAGCCGGCCGTCGGAGAAATACCGCGCGGTCAGCTCCCACTCCTCGCCGGGGAACGGCGCGGAATAGCTCATCCAGCTGCCCGTCAGCAGGAATTCCTTCCGGTTCATGTCCTCCCAGAGACGCGGCGTAAAGGTTATGTCCTTCGTCGGCGTGCCGATGAGGCACACCCGCGCCCTGTTCGCAGCCAGCTCGAAGGAAAGGCGGATCGTGTCAGGCTGCCCGCTCGCGTCAAAGACGAAATTGTATTTGTCCTTCTCAATGTCTCCGGTCAGAGTGTTCACGGCCGCGTCCGCGCCGAGTTTCGCCGCCCGCGCGAGCCGCTCGTCCGAAATGTCGAACGCCGTCACGCTCTTCGCGCCGAAAATCCTGGCCCATTGCAGAGTGAACAGCCCGATCGTCCCGCCGCCGCCGAGGACGGCCACGTCCGCGCCGCCGATGTAGCCGTTCAGGCGGACGCCGTGGAGGGCTATGGTGCTCGGCTCGAAGAAGGCCGCCTGGTCGAAGGAAACGGCCGGGTCGAATCTGACGGCGTTGGCCGCCGGGAACGCGACGTACTCGGCGAAGGCGCCCTGGTCCCGCGAGCCGATGAAGCCGTAATGCTTGCAGAGGGAGAAATTTCCCTTCTGACAATCCGCGCAGACCATACAGGGCAGAAGCGGCGCGCCGGTCACGGTGTCGCCCACGGCGAAGCCTTCGACGCCTTCCCCAACCTCCGCGATCTCGCCGGAAAACTCGTGCCCGAGCACGATGGGGTAGTAATGCGCGCCGTTTTGGAGCACCCTCGGCACGTCGGAGCCGCAGATGCCCGCGGATTTCACCTTTACCACGACGTGCCCGGGCCTCGCCTCGGGCGCCGGCCAGTCGGCCCAGCGGATGTCGTCGTTAGCGTAAAGAACGGCTGCTTTCATTGTAAAACCATCCCGATTCATATTTATCTTCCCAATCCCTTTGTATCCTCGTACAGCTCCCTGTAAACTCTATACTGCCTGTCGTACACGGATCTGTTTTTCCCGTCCGGCTGATGCCGGCGGGTTATCCTCACGGTCTTCGCGGCCGCCTCGCCGAAGCCGCCCCACACGCCCGCGGCCACGCCGGCCAGCATTGCCGCGCCCAAGGTCCCGGCCGTGTCCGACGACGGCACCTCGATCGGCTTGCCTGTCACGTCCGCCTTGATCTGCGTCCAGACCAGGCTGTTGGCCGCGCCGCCGACGGCGTTCATCACGGAAACCTCCGCGCCCGCGTTCGCCGCCGTCTCCAGGTTGTGCCTGAGGGAGAACGCCACGCCCTCCATGACCGCCCGCGCCATATGCGCCCGCGTCTTGGCGAAGTCCAGGCCAAAGAACGCGCCCTTTGCGGCCGGGTCCCACACGGGGCTCCGCTCCCCGGCCATGTAGGGCAGGAACACCAGCCCGTCCGAGCCCGCCGGAACGGTTTCGGCCATGCGGCTCATCTCTTCGAAGGTCAGGTCAGGAAAAAGACTGTCCCGAAGCCATTTGAGCGAGCCGCCGCCGACGCTGCCGCCCTGGAGCAGCCATTGGCCCGGCACGACGTGGCAGCCCAGGATCAGCCTCGGGTCGGCGTGATACTTTTCCATGCAGATGCTCATGCCGCTGGCCTGGCCGCCCTGTTCCTGCGTCTGCCCGGCCCTGACGACGCCGCAGCCCAGCGTGGCGCAGGCCGCGTCCAGCCCCCCGGCCGCCACTGGCGTGCCCTCGGCCAGGCCGCACTGCGCCGCCGCTTCTTTCGTCACCTTGCCGACAGCCTGATGGCTTAAAACGGCCTCCGGGATAAGCGACAGGTCGAAGCCCATTTCCCCGGCTATTTCCGCGTCGAACGCGGCTTTTCTCATATCGAAGCAGGCGAACGCGTAGCATTGGGACAAGTCCTGGGTGAGAGCGCCCGTCAGCCTGTATACGATGAAGCTGTTGGATTGCAGGAAGCAGGCGGTTTTTTCGTAGACCTCCGGCCTGTTCTCGCGCATCCACAGGATTTTAGGCAAGGAATACGAGGGGCTCAGCGGGTTGCCGGAAACCCCGAATATCCGCTCCCCGCCGATTTCCCGCGCGAGGCGGGCGCAGACGTCCGCCGCCCGCGTGTCCATCCATATGGGCGTCGGGCAAAGGCTCCGGCCGAGCCTGTCCACCGGAACGGCCGACCAGCTCTGGCCGTCGACGCCGACACCGATGATTTGCGCCGAATCCGCGCCGCTTATTTCCAGCGTCTTGCGCGCGGCCAGGCAAACCGCCCGCCACCACTCCTCCGCGTCCTGCTCCGCCCAGCCGGGGCGGGGATAGCTCACGGGATAAGGCGCGGACGCCTCCGCGGCCACGGAGCCGTCCGTCCGGAAGAGCGCGGCCTTGCAGCCGGAAGTGCCTATGTCGATGCCGAGAAGTAAGTCGCGGATAAAAGGTCAGCTCCTTTGGAAAGCGATTGGGCTTCCGATACAGAGTGTTTGATTAAATAATATACGATTAATTCGCAAACCGCAAGAAATAATGAACCCAAATTCCAGAACCTTGCCATTTCCGCCGCCATGATATATACTGAACCTCAGTTCCAAGGGAGGTCTGTGCATGATTGGGATCACCTATATAACCGAAGCAAACAGGCGGGCCTTTCTGGCGAAGGCCGCCGGAAAGTCCCACGACAGCGTCCAAAGCTCCTATGACAACATCCGGGACGCGCAGAAGGTCGTGGACGGCGTGATCGAGGACATAAAAACGCGGGGAGACGAGGCCCTCTTTTACTATACTGAAAAGTGGGATAAGGTCAGGCTGGACGCCAAAAGCGCGGTGCTTTATCCCGACGGGATCGCGGAGATCGCGAAACGCCTGGAGCCGGAAAAATACGGCGTAATAGCCCGCGCGGCAAAGCGCATAGAGAAGTTCCACGCCCTCCAGAAGCAAAAGAGCTGGTTCGAGACGGGCGAAAACGGCGAGATACTGGGCCAGCTGGTCACGCCGGTTGAAAGTGTCGGGGCGTACGCGCCCGGCGGGACGGCTGTCCTGTCTTCGTCCTTGCTGATGTGCGTCATCCCCGCCAGAGTCGCGGGCGTCAAAAGCGTGGCGGTCTGCACGCCGGCGGACGGAAACGGGGAGATCAGCCCGGCCCTCGCCGCGGCCGCGCATATCGCCGGCGTCGACATAATATACAAGTTTGGCGGCGCGCAGGCCATCGCGGCGCTGGCCTACGGGACCGAAACCGTCCAAAAGGTCGACAAGGTCGTCGGGCCCGGCAACCTGTATGTGGCCCTGGCCAAAAAGAGCGTTTTCGGTCAGGTCGGCATAGATTCTATCGCCGGGCCCAGCGAGATAACGGTCATAGCCGACGCCGCGGCGAACCCGGCATATGTGGCCGCCGACATGCTCTCCCAGGCGGAGCATATAATGGGGAGCGCGATCTGCCTGACGGACAGCGCGGAGCTGGCCGCCGCCGTCCAGTTGGAACTGGAAAGGCAGATCCGGACGCTCCCGACAGGCGCGGCCGCCGCGGCCTCTCTCCGCGACAACGGAGCAATCGCCGTCGTGCCGGACATACGCGCCGCGCTCGCCCTTTCGAACGAAATCGCCCCGGAACACCTGGAGCTTTGCGTCGGGGAGGCTTTTTCATTCCTCCCGCTTGTCAAAAACGCCGGCGCTGTTTTCCTGGGGCCCTATACGCCGGAGCCCGTGGGCGACTACTACGCCGGGCCGAACCACATTTTACCGACGGACGGCAAGGCGCGGTTCTTCTCGCCTTTGTGCGTGGACGATTTTGTCAAGAAAACCAGCGTCATATCTTTTTCGGAAGAGGCGCTCAGGCAGGCCGCGGCGGACGTCACGGCCTTCGCGGAGATGGAAAAGCTGTCCGCCCACGCGGAAGCCGTCCGAATCAGACTGTAAGGGGGATAAAAATGAGCCGAATCGGAAAAATCGAGCGCAAAACGAATGAAACGAACGTCTCGGTCAGGATAGAACTGGACGGCGCGGGGATATACACCATAAAGACCGGCGTGGGCTTTCTCGACCACATGCTGGCGCAAACCGCGAGGCACGGCTTCATCGACGCCGAAATCGCCTGCTCCGGCGACCTGGAGGTCGACTGCCACCACGTGGTCGAGGACACGGGGATATGCCTGGGCCTGGCCTTCGCGAAGGCATTGGGCGCGAAGGAAGGCATACGCAGGTACGGCTCGGCGACGGTGCCGATGGACGAGGCGCTGGCGCTCTGCGCGATAGACTTCTCCGGCAGGCCGTACCTAGCTTTCAATTGCGCTTTCGCGCCGGGGAAACTGGGCGACATGGACGCGGAAATGGTGGAGGAGTTCTTCCGCGCCTTCTGCGTCAGCGCCGGCGCGAACCTGCATATAAAATCGCTCGCCGGCAAAAACGGGCACCACATGGCCGAGGCCGTTTTCAAGGCCTTCGGGCAGGCATTGGAGCAGGCCGTGACCCGCGACCTGCGAATCCTCGGCGCGCGCTCGACAAAGGGGATTCTGTGATGCGGATATATCCGGCGATAGACATATGGGGCGGAAAATGCGTGAGGCTCGCCCCCGGCGGCAGGTTCGACGATTCGGCGCTTTACGGCGGCGACCCTGCAAGCCGCGCGTCGCAGTGGCAGAAGCTGGGCGCGTCCTGGATACACTCCGTGGATCTGGACGGGGCGCGGAGCGGGAGCAGAGCGAACCTCGGCGTCGTCGCGCAAATGCTCTCGCGCGTAACGATACCTCTCCAGCTCGGCGGCGGCGTCAGGGGCATGGAGGACATAGACCTGCGTATGGAGCTGGGAGTGTCGCGGGTCATTTTGGGAACGGCGGCGGTCAGAAACAGGGAGCTGGTCGCGGACGCGCTGAGGAAGTACGGAAAGGACAGGATCGCCGTCGGGATCGACGCGCTGGACGGAACGGTAAAGATTTCCGGCTGGGAGGAGAGCGGAGACGTGAAGGCGTCCGACCTTTGCCTGGAGATCAAAAGCCTGGGCGTACAAACCGTCATATACACCGACATTTCAAAAGACGGGGCGATGTCCGGCCCGAATGTACGCGGGACGGAAGCCCTGATAAGATTGACCGGCCTCGAAATCATCGCCTCGGGCGGGGTGTCCTGCCAGGAGGATCTGCGGCGGCTGAGGGAGATCGGCGCGGCGGGGGCGATCATAGGAAAGGCGTTGTACACCGGCGCTATAGATTTGAGGGAGGCGATAGAACTCTATGAACGGGATTGAAAACGGTTCCGGCAATATCACGGAGCTTTTGCATTTTGACCAGAACGGCCTGATCCCCGCGATAGCCCAGGACTATGTAACCAAGGACGTCCTGATGCTGGCCTATATGAACCGCGAGTCCCTGGCGCTTACGATCGAGACGGGAAAGGCCCACTATTTCAGCCGGAGCCGCAAAAAGCTCTGGCTGAAGGGGGAGACGTCCGGAAACTTCCAGACCGTCAGGAAGATTTTTTACGACTGCGAGGAGAACTCGCTTTTGCTTCTGATCGAGCAGACGGGCGTGCCCTGCCACACCGGGAACAGGACGTGCTTTTACAGAGAGCTGGACACGGAAAACAAATATCGGTACATTTAGTATTGGGTACATGCAACAAACAACGGCCTCCTCATAAGATGTATTAGAATCTTGGAAAATCCGTCCCACATACGACGCGTGAAAGCTACTTCGGATGATTTTCGGGGTCTAAACACTTTTAGGAGGTTTTTTGATGAACCCACTCGGCGTAGGAGTTCCGCCCGCCCAAGGGAACGACATGCTAATGATCCTGCTCATGATGATGATTTTCAACCCGGGGATGTTCAGCGGCGAAAACTCGATGATGTTATTTCTCCTCATGATGATGATGTCCGGCGGAAGAATGTTCTGCTAGTCGATCCGGCTTCCGCGCGAACCTGTGAAAAAAGGGGGCTTGCGCATCCTGGCAACCGAGACTTCCCGGCGCGCAAACCCCTTAAATTAATAAAAACGTCCCTTCCAGGGGGTGATGTGATAGCTCTTATTATCCGGGATAAACGTACATAGACGCACGGAGCGAGAAACGGATCGGGGAAACAACGGAATACATAACGCGAACGAGAAAAAGAGAGAGAACCGGATCAGGCGCGATCCGAAAGGTTCCCTCTCTTTTTATTTCTTCCTTCTTATAGTCCCCGCGTGTCGTTCCCGCCGGCCCCGTCCTCCGGGCTGCGTCCGGCTTTTTCGTCCGTTTTCAAAACACGCCTGCAGCGGGACTTGCGGAACACCCTGGCCAAAAAGAATAACCCCAGCGCGAAAAACGCCACGGGCGCAAGGCCGCGAAGCGGGGAGCGCATTGCCGCGTAATCGGCGATTCCGCCGCCCCCGCCGTAGTACATGTAGGCGTGCTGCATATAGTGGCTATTGCCGGAGAAGAACCCAAGCGCCAGGAACACGGCCGCCATAACAATCACAACGGCCTTGTTGCGCCTTACGAAAGCGGCTATGTCCTCGATCCCGTCCTCCACGCGGACGCCGTCCACGAGCTTTCTTCTGATGTGAAAACCGTCAAAGAACGCGGTGATCCAGAGGATGCATATCAGCACGCCCAGGATCGGCATGTGCAGGACCGCTATGACGCTCACCAGTACGAAAAAGGAAGTCAAAGTGAAGAGGCCCCGCTTCATAAGGCCGAGGTACATGTAGCCGACTCCGGGCAAAATCAGCGAGCAGACGAACAGCAGGAATTTGCTGATGCGGCGCTTCTCTCCGCAGCACTCCCACGCGTCAGCGGGCCTCGGCGCGGCGCCGCCGGAGGTTGGCGCGCAGTCCAGTGCCTTTTGCAGGCATTTCCTGCAGAAAAGCCTGCCGCCCGCCTCTATGGTGCAATCGTCGCAAAGCCACGTCCCGCATTCGCAACAGGTGTTGACGCCCTCCCTGGTCGGATGTGTCACACATTGCATATTATCAGCTCCTTTGTTTTCTTTTCATTATATACGCAAAGGAGCCGGGAAGGTTTATCGCGAATTGAAACGAAATCGCAATATGATACCTCACAGTTATGTCCATCGATTGACATTTTCGTGAGGCGCTTGTACACGTTTTTATTGCGAATTGCGATAGCCCGCGCGCCGTCACATCTTTTCCGGCCTGGCTATCCCCAGAATCCCCAAGCCCTTGCCCAATATCGTCTTTACGGCGGAAGTCAGCGCCAGCCGCGCGCCTCTCAGCTTCTCGTCCTCCACGACGACCGGGTTTTCATGGTAAAATCTGTTGAAAGCCTGCGCCAGCGCTATCAGATGCCGCGAAACTATATACGGCTCGTACTTTTCCGCCGCCTCGATCAATTTCCCGGGGAATTCCCCCGCCCTTCTTATGACCTCGAAGGAATACTCGTCGCTTAACATCGCGTAGTTGGTTTCGGGATAGTCATATCCCGGGTATACTGCCTCGGCCTTTTCCAGCACCCCGCATGTCCTCACATAGGCGTATTGCAGGTACGGCCCGGTCTCCCCGTCGAAGTTCAGGTAGCGCTCCCAGGAAAACGACACGTCCTTTATCCTGTTGTTGTAAAGCTGGGCGAAAGTCACCGCCCCGAGGCCGACCATCTCCGCCACGCGGTCCTTGTCCGGAAGCTCGGGGTTCTTTTCCTCAATTATTTGCTTGGTTTTCTTCACAGCCTCGTCCAGAATATCCGTCATTTTTATCACGCGGCCCTTTCGCGTGGACATCTTGCCCCACTCGAAACTCATGAGCCCGTAAGGTATGTGGACAATGTCGTCCGCCCAGGCGTACCCCATCAAA
>WQUN01000190.1 GCA_009782085.1 Bacillota bacterium | reverse complement strand
ACTGTCCAGAAATAAACTGATCAAATATTTTTTTGAAACGCCGTAGAAGCGTTCGTCGTTTCAAAAAAATGTGCATGTTATTTCTGGACAGTTCCTAACCTCCCGTGCCGCCGGTAGATGTTTTCCGGTATATTCAGGGCGGATCCGCCGCAAACCACGAGGTCTGACATGGGAAACGACAATGAATATATTACTTCACTGAACCGGATTTTTGAAGACAATTTCATGAAAACTTTCAACGCCATCCGCCAAAGGGGCAAGAAGGATTCGCTCAGATATATGTCCTCCTTTTACCGCAGATGGTATTACTCCGCTTTGGTCGAAAACAGCTTTTTTTCGCCGGCTTGCCTGATCGACGCTTTATCCGCCGAGCCGGGGGTGACCGTGGCGACGTCCGTGTTTCCCGGGGCCGGCACGGGGAAGGAGCTGACATTCCGGACGTATGAGTATTCGGCGGAGCGGCACCCTGTCGTAAGCGATCTGAAAAAGATACTGGACATGTGCTTTCCGGACGCGGGCATTGGCATGGAGCTGTTCTCCGGCGCGGCGTCGATGACGGACGTCCTTAGCCAGCTGAGCCTGTGGGATCCGTTTTACGTGGAATTCCTGTGCTCCACCGCGACCGCGCTAGGAATCGTCGAGGAGTTCCCCTCGATTCACACGCAGAAGATACGCATATCCCCGAAAAAGTACGACCAGTTTTTCGCGCGCAGCCACGAGGACATTTTGCTAGCGATAGTGGAGCGCACGATAAAGTCTGTCGCGGCCCTTTTCCGGGAGTCCGCGTTCCCGTTCAGCGGGATGTTCACCGAGGCGAACATCCGCAGGATGCTGACGGAACCCATATCTGCCGACGATCTCTACGCGTACATGCTCAATTCGGCGGAGATCCCCGACATTCTGGACATGATCGACAGCGACGCCTTGGAGAGCGCCTTCGTCTCGGAGACGATGCTCGTCGGGCTGCTTTACGACAAATGTTTCCTGACAACGTTCGGGTACTATCTGAAACTGATCCACCCGGTCTATGCCGTCCCCTACGACTTCCCAAACGAGATAGGGATGCTGGTGGACGCCAAGAACGACCACCGTATCATGCTCGCGAGCCTGTACATGCCGTCGTCGTACTATAAAATCTCCAACCTGGGGCGCGGGCTGTTCGGCAAAAACGCCGGGAAGCCGGAGGACGCGAATTGCCCGTTTTCCGACCGATCAAACGTTAAAAAAGCGCTGGACATAATACTGGGCGGGGGCGGCGCGGAGGAACTGGCCGGCAAATTCGGCGAGTCCGGCTTTTTCGGCAGGCCTAGGGCTTTGAAGATATACGAGATAAAAATACGCTATACGAACGACAAAAAGATGTGGAAAAACCTGGAGATACCGGCCCAGGCGAGCCTGGATTACCTCTTTGAGGAGATATGCTTCATCTTCGACATCGACCCCGGGGGAGGGTGCAGCTTTTTCGAGGGGGGCGTCGAAAGCCCTTTCATGGAATATTCCGACAAGCCGAGGCGCGGGAAGTTCGGTAAAGCCGGGAAGTCCACCGACGTCACGCTCGAGGAGCTGGATCTCGCGCGTATGCGCACTCTGCTTTTGATTATCAAGAGAAAAAAGATATACATGGACATACTGTTCATGAAGGAGAAAGAGATGCGCGAGGGCATGGAATATCCAAGGGTGTCGAGGCAAAGCAGGTAGTTTTCAGTATCGGCTTACCAGATATATCAAACGAAATCAGGTGTGAAATGGACGATCATAACGGCCCCGGGCGCTCCGACGCTCCGGTATCCCTGTGCACGGTCCGGGACGGGAGCGAGGCGGCGGTGCTTATGGCGCTGCTCGAAAGTTGCGGCATACCCTCGATGAAAAAATACAAGGGGATCGGCGATTCCGTCGCGCTGTACATGGGCATCAGGCAATCGGGAGGGAACGTCGAGATACTCGTCCCGCCGGAGCTCCTCGAAGCCGCCCGCGAGGCGCTCGCCGCCGAGCCCGCCGCCAGCCAAATCGAGGAGGAGACGGAGGCCGGCGAAGAGGAGACGGACGCCGAACCGGAAGTCGGGCTAAACCGCCGGAGGACGCTCGGGTGGGTGCTGGCCGCGGTGATGGTGCTTCCCGTGGCCGCCGCGATTGTGGCGATGATAGTACGGCTGGTTTCGCGAATATAAAGTCTAAATCAGTTAATGGGAGATGCCGCATATTTTCGATAACAATCAGGAACGGGAAAAGCTGATCATAATCGCGGCGGACGCCGGCGACGCGTCCCCGAGGAATCCGGCGGGCGGCGCCGAAAAGAACCTGGACGAGCTCGCGCTTCTGGTGCAGACCAGCGGGGCGGAGGTCGCGGGCAGGCTGATCCAGAAGCGGGAGAAAGCACACCCCGGGCACTATCTGGGCAAGGGCAAGATGGACGAGCTGAAAGACCTCATACTCCAGACCGGCGCGGACGGCGTCGTCGCGGACGACGAGCTCAGCGCCGCCCAGCTTCGGCAAATGGCGCAAATGCTGGATGTCAGGATCATGGACCGCACGATGGTCATATTGGACATATTCGCGAAGCGGGCAATCACCGCGGAGGGCAAGGCGCAGGTCGAGACGGCGCAGCTCCGCTACAGGCTGTCGCGCCTGGCCGGGCTCGGGCTGTCGCTCTCCAGGCAGGGCGGCGGCGCGAGGGGGCCCGGCGGCGGCATAGGCTCCAGGGGGCCCGGCGAAAAGAAGCTCGAGACGGATAGGCGGCACATCCGCGGCCGGCTGGACCAGCTTTCAGCCGAGCTCAGGGAGATTTCGGCCCAGAGGAAGGTGCTCCGGGAAAACCGCGTAAAGACAGGGCTACCCGTGATCTCGATGGTCGGTTACACTAACGCGGGGAAGTCCACGCTTATGAACGCGCTAACCGACGCCGGCGTGCTCGTGGAGGATAAGCTGTTCGCGACGCTCGACACCACCACGCGCAAGGCGGTTTTGCCCGGCGCGAACGGCACGGAGGTCCTTTTCACGGACACCGTCGGTTTTATCAACAAGCTCCCGCACCACCTGATTCAGGCGTTCCGTGCCACGCTGGAGGAACTGGAGGGCGCGGACATTTTGCTCCACGTTGTGGACGCTTCGAACCCTGAGCGGGAGGCGCAGATGAAGGTCGTAGAGCAGACGCTGGAGCGGCTCGGCTACGGCCAAAAGCCGGTCATCACCGTGTTCAACAAGTGCGACCTGGACGTTCAGACCCCTCTGCCACAGGAGCCGAACGCTGTCAGGGCCGTCAGCGTCTCCGCGGTCACGGGCGAGGGGCTGACGGAGCTTGGCCTGGCCGCCGAGGACGTCATAAAATCCATGCGCGGGAAAATAGCCGTGCTCGTGCCATATTCGGAGGGACGGCTTATCAGCCTGATACACGAGAGGTGCGACATAACTGCGGAGGAGCACAGGGAGAACGGGACTTATATCGAGGCCTTCGCGGACGAGGAGATCAGGGGGAAAGTGAAAAGATACGAGGCGGGGGCGTAATACGAATCTCAGATTAAAACTTTCCAGGCGGAGCCGAAACACCGGACGCTTCAACGGCGTTCTCGGCGACAGACTGTGAAGATTTTAATCGAGATTCGTATAAGGAGAATGCACGGCAAGAAACTTAACTTTCTACATTGTACCGGAGTGCGAAAACATTGGTGTTAGTCGGAAATAAGGTTGAATTGACAAACAGTCAAAACATACAGTAGGGCGGGGGCTTGCCCCCGCCGGGAACTCCCGCATGGCGCGGCGGGGGCAAGCCCCC
>WQUN01000189.1 GCA_009782085.1 Bacillota bacterium | reverse complement strand
CCCCGTCCTTCCGCTCCCAGCGCGTTTTGATCTCCCCCTCCGGGGCGATGTGGAAGCCTTCGGCGAAGTCCAGGGCTTTGGCGAACCTCGGGACGATGTCCGCCTCTCCGCAACGGCCCCTCGGGTTGTAGTTGATCCCGGCCAGCTGACGGATGAAGAAGTGGCTGACGTCGCCCCAGAAGTGGTGGTTAAGCGACGCGACGTTCACAGTGTCCAGCTTGAACTCCTCCCAAAGGCTCGCCGCGCCGGATCTGACCCACCATCCGTAGGACGGGAACTCCGGCCGCGTTATCATCTCCAGCGCCAGGTCTACGTGTCCGGCCTCCGCCAGCACATGGAACAGCACCCGCGCGCCCAGCACGCCCACGTCCAGGAACGAGCCGTCCCGCGCGATTATCTCCAGGAGACGCCTCACGGCCTCCGGCCTCTCGGCCTCGGTGAAAAGGCCGGAGGACACGGCCATGGCCTGGGAGGTCTGGCAGTTGCCCATGGCGGTCATCGTCCCGAAGTCTATCAGGCGCTCCCGCGCTGCTTTGCGGAGTTTTTCCTTCAGGCGGCGGGCAAAATCCCGATGCGGCTCATAGCCCGCGCCGAGCTCGCCGTAGATGTATTCCGCCTTGCGGGCGATGTCCATCGACACGACGGTGTCCGTGAAGCAGACCGGCGATTTGTAGTCGGCGGCGCCTCTCCCGGCGGGGCACCAGTCCCCCAGGCCCAGCTCTATAAGCCCGTCGCCGCGTATCGAAACGGCCAGATACTCGAGATACCGCAGTATAGCGTGGGCGTTTTCCCTCAGAACGGCCTTGTCGCCGCGGTAGACGTACACATAGTACGGCAGCCAGGTCAGCACGCAGTCCCAGGCCGGGCCGTTGCCCCATTCGAAGCCCCAACCGCCGGTCGGCACGATCCCGGGCAGAGCGCCCCGCTCGTCCATCGCCTTCCGGATGTTCCGTAGCCACTCTTCGTAGTTCTTCTCCGGGTTCAGGTTCAGCAGGGCGTGCTCCGCCGAAAGCGCGGCGTCGGCCGTCCAGCCGTTTTTCTCCCGCTGGGGGCAGTCCGTCGGGAAGTGGAAGAAGTTCGCCAGCGTCGAGCGGCGCGTCAGCGCCTGGAGCGTGTTGACCGTCTCGTCGGAGCAAGTAAAGCCGCCGCGCTCCTTCAGGCCGGAGCTCATCACCAGGTAGGTCAGCGCGCCGGGAACGGCCTGGTCCGCGTCCAACCCCTTCGCCAGGACGTACCGGAAGCCGTGGTAGACGAACGTCGGGGTGTAGACCTCCTCCCCGCCGCCGGCGCAGATATAAATGTCCTTCTGCCACATATCGTTGTTGTTGTTGATGTTTTTCATGTCCAGCCGGCCGTCTATCAGGTGTTCGCCGTGAAAAAGCCCGATCTCCTGGCCGGGACGCCCGCTGACTTTAAGCCGGCAGACGCCGGCGCAGTTCCGCCCGAAGTCGTAGAGCCAGCCGTCCGGGGTCTCCGTCACGGAAACCGGGGCAAGCTCCTCTGTCACGGCGATCGGCGCGGCCTCGCAGACGCGGGCCTCCCCCCTGGGAAGCTCCGCCCTGACGGCGCTTTTCCAGCCGGAAGCGTCAAAGCCGGGTTTGCTCCAGCCTTTTATCTCTTTTCTCGCGTCGTAATATTCCCCGTGGCGGTAGTAGTCGTACCAGACGGGCGAATCGTGCGAGAGGAAGTCCTCGCCCGTTTCAGCCACGAAGTCCTCCTTGCCGCCGAAGCGGACCGTCAGCCGCAGCGCGGCCTTCGGCGGGGCGTTGAACCGGGCCTTCTCGAAATCCCACCAGGAGTTGAACGGATGGTTCGCGAAGCCGTTGCCCAGCCACAGGCCGATCACGTTCTCGCCGGGCGTTAAAAACGCCGCCGCGTCGTAAACGTCGTAATAGACGATGTCGTCCGGGTTGGATATATACGGCGAGAGCCTGCCCTTGGTGATCCGTTCGCCGTTTACGTAGAGCTCGTAGAACCCCAGCCCGCAGACGACGATCTCGGCGCCGGCCGGCTTCTCCTCCAAAGCAAAGCTCCGGCGGAGGTACGGCGCGGGCGCGAGGCGCCCCGGGCCGGGGAGGTCCCGGATCGCGGATATGAAATTCATCGGGAAATCCATGGCAATTCCCCCCTGTGAATTGTGTCAATGATTAAAAGATCCTTCGCTTCGCTCAGGATGACAAGGCGGCTTGTCACTCCGTGAAAACCCCCTGCGCGATCCGCTCCTGAACGGCCTTGGGCGCTTGATCGTAACGGCTGACTTCCATCGAGAACACGCCGCGCCCCTGGGTCTCGCTCCGCAGATCGGTCGCGTAGCCGAACATCTCCGCCAGCGGCACGTGGCAGCTGATTATCTGGGCGTTGTTCCTGGCCTCCATGCCGTCGATGTGGCCGCGGCGGCTGTTGATGTCGCCGATGACCTCGCCCATGTACTCTTCGGGCACGGTCACGTCCACCTTCATTATAGGCTCCAGCAGAACGGGGTCGCCCTTGCGCATGGCCTCCTTGAACGCCATGGAGCCGGCGATGTGGAAGGCCAGCTCGGAAGAGTCCACCTCGTGATAGCTACCGTCCACTAGCGTGGCCTTCACGCCGACCACGGGGTACCCCCCGATCACGCCGGAGCGCATGGCTTCCTCAATGCCCTTGTTTATCGCGGGGATATATTCCTTCGGGATCGCGCCGCCCACCGTCGCGTCCACAAACTCGTATGGTTTCTCGGCGTCGTTGGCGTCCATCGGCTCGAACCTGACCTTGCAGTGCCCGTACTGGCCGTGGCCGCCGGTCTGCCTGATATATTTGCCCTCCGTCTCCGCGGCCTTCCGGAACGACTCCCTGTAGGCCACCTGGGGCCTGCCGACGTTGGCCTCGACCTTGAACTCCCGGAGGAGCCTGTCTACGATTATCTCCAGATGCAGTTCGCCCATGCCGGAGATGATGGTCTGCCCGGTGTCCTGGTTGGTGTAGGTCTTAAGCGTCGGGTCTTCCTCCGCCAGCTTCCCGAGCGCCACGCCCATCTTGTCCCGGCCGGCCTTGGTCTTCGGCTCGATAGCCACGTGGATGACCGGCTCCGGGAAATTCATGGACTCCAGGATCACCTGATTCTCCTCGTCGCAGAGGGTGTCGCCGGTGGTTGTGAATTTTAGCCCCACGGCGGCGGCGATGTCGCCGGCGAAGACGCAGTCGGCCTCCTCGCGGTGGTTGGCGTGCATCAGCAGTACGCGCCCGATGCGCTCCCGTTTCTGCTTGGTCGAGTTGTATACGTAGGAACCGGAGTTGAGCACGCCCGAATAGACCCGGAAAAACGCCAGTTTGCCCGAAAACGGGTCGTTCATGATCTTGAACGCCAACGCGGAGAACGGCTCCGTGTCGGAGGAGTGCCTCTCGGCGACCTCGTCGCCGTAGGGCAAGGTGCCCCTGATCGCAGGGATGTCTATCGGGGAGGGGAGATAGTCCACTACCCCGTCCAGGAGTTTCTGCACCGCCTTGTTCCTGTAAGCGGAACCGCAGAAGACCGGCACCAGCCGGCAGGCCACGCAGGCCGCCCTGAGCGCGGCTTTGAGCTCGTCTTCGGACGGTTCCTCCCCGGCGAGATACTTCTCCGTCAGCGCGTCGTCCGTCTCCGAAACGGCCTCGATCATCTGCATACGCGTGTCCGCGGCCTTTTGGAGCAGTTCCGGCGGTATGTCCTCCTCCGAGAAGTCCTTGCCGAGGTCGTCGTGGTAAACGTAGGCTTTCATGCGCATCAGGTCCACGACGCCGCAAAACGAGTCCTCCGCGCCGATAGGGACCTGGACGGCCACGGGCTTCGCGCCGAGGCGGTCCCGGATCATATTTATCACGTTGAAATAGTCGGCGCCGACGATGTCCATTTTGTTGACAAAAGCAATCCTGGGCACGGCATATTTATCCGCCTGCCGCCAGACGGTCTCCGACTGCGGCTCCACGCCTCCCTTGGCGCAAAACACCGCGACGGCCCCGTCGAGCACCCGAAGCGAGCGCTCCACCTCCACGGTGAAGTCAACGTGCCCTGGCGTGTCGATGAGATTGATCCTGTTATCCTCCCACTGGGTCGTCGTGGCCGCCGACGTGATGGTAATGCCGCGCTCCTGCTCCTGCTCCATCCAGTCCATCGTGGCGTTGCCGTCGTGGACCTCGCCGAGCTTGTAGCTGCGGCCGGTGTAGTAAAGGATCCTTTCGGAGAGCGTGGTCTTGCCGGCGTCGATATGCGCCATTATGCCGATGTTTCGCGTTCTTTCCAGCGGGAAAGCCCTTTCTGACACTGTTATTCCTCCAAAATAACGGACGGCGGAACGCCGCCCCTGCGCAATATTGCGAAAACTAGAACTTATAGTGCGAAAACGCCCTGTTGGCCTCCGCCATCTTATGCGTCTCCTCTTTTTTCTTGACCGCGCCGCCCGTGTTCGCCATCGCGTCCATTATCTCGTTGGCGAGGCGGTCCACCATCGTCTTTTCCCCGCGCCTGCGGGAATAGTTCACCAGCCACCGCAGGCCCAGCGCCTGGCGGCGTTCCGGGCTGATTTCCACCGGGACCTGGTACGTCGCGCCGCCGACGCGCCTCGCTTTGACTTCCAGCACGGGCATGATGTTGTTGAGCGCGTCCTCGAAGCACTCCAGCGCCGGCGTCCCCTTTTTGCCGGAGACCTGCTCGAAAGCGCCGTAGACGATCTTCTGCGCGACGCCCTTCTTGCCGTCGAGCATGATGGAGTTGATTAACTTTGACACGAGCCTGCTCTTGTAGATCGGGTCGGCCAGAATTTCCCTTTTAACCACATGTCCTTTGCGTGGCACGATACTTCCCTCCTAAATCACGATAATTTTATCAACGGTACTCGTGCGCCATTTTGTTTCGGCACGTCCGCGCCTGTAAAAGAAAAGAAAAGACGGGAGCAACCCCGCCGCTAATCATTATTCTATGATACAGGCAGATATTGGAACCGGGTTTTTGCAAATTCTTAAAAAACTACTTTTTCGCCCGTTTCGCGCCGTACTTGGAGCGGGCCTGCTTGCGCTTGGCCACGCCGGCCGCGTCGAGCGTGCCGCGGATGATGTGGTAGCGCACGCCGGGAACGTCCCTGACCCTTCCGCCCCTTATCAGGACGACGCTGTGCTCCTGCAAATTGTGACCCTCGCCCGGGATGTAGCAGGTGACCTCCATGGTGTTCGAGAGGCGGACCCTCGCGATCTTCCGGAGCGCGGAGTTGGGCTTCTTGGGCGTCGTGGTCTTGACCGACGTGCACACGCCGCGCTTCTGGGGGCTGGACGCGTCCGTCGGACGGCCGTGCAGAGTGTTGAGCCCGCGCAGCAAGGCCGGAGCCGTGGACTTTCTCTTCGCCGATTTCCGCTCGCTTCTGACCAGCTGATTAAATGTCGGCATTCATACACCTCCTTAAAATCTGCCTGATATGCGTATGTTTTCACACGCCGAGTGATTTTAGCACCTGTCTGATAAAATGTCAAGAGCTTGACTTGCACTCAAATGATAGTATCATGTATGTGTTCGCCAGAATACCATCGGAGGATGGACATATGACGGTCATCAAAGCCGAAACGGCAGATCTGCCGGCGATCCTGGCCCTGCAGAAGCTCGCGTACCAAAGCGAGGCGCTGCTGGTCAGCGATTTTACGATACCCCCGCTGACGCAGACCTTTGAGGGGATTCTGGGCGACTATGAGAACGGCGTGATACTGAAAGCCGTCGACGAGGCAAATCCACGGGTGATCGTCGGGTCGGTCAGGGGCCGCCTTTCCGGAGGCACGCTGTGTATCGGCAGGCTCTTTGTGGATCCGGCCCGGCAGAACCGGGGGATCGGCACGGCGTTGCTGCTTGAAATCGAGAGCCTTTATCCGGACGCGAGATATGAGCTGTACACAAGTGACAAGAGCGGCAGGAACCTGTCGCTTTACACAAAAAACGGCTATAAGGAATTTAAGCGCGAACCGCTGAACGAGAAAGTGAACCTGATTTTTCTGGAGAAATATGGGCAACGCAAGGAGGCTCTGTCATGCTCGCCATAGCCCGCAGGAACGAAATCCTGACCCTTTTGCAGACCAACCAGAGCGTGATTGTCTCGGAGATGAGCCGTCTCTACGGCGTCACGGAGGAAACGATCCGCCGCGACCTCGAGGAGCTCGAGAAGCGCGGCTTCGCCAAAAAAACCTACGGCGGCGCGGTTTACGCCCAGGCGATGGTGAGCGACCTGCCGATGCGCGTGCGCGAAAAGACGAACGCCGAGGCGAAGTCGCGCATAGCGGAGCTGGCGGCGGAGCTAGTCGCGGACGGGGAGGCGCTGATGATGGACTCGTCCTCCACGGCGCTGATGATCGGCAGGCGGCTGAGGCAGACGCGAAGGGTCACGATCATCACGAATTCCGTGGAAATGCTGATGGAATACGCCGACGCCAGGGATTCCCGCATCATCTCCACCGGCGGCTGCCTCCGGGAGGCGTCGTACTCCCTCTGCGGCGCGGACGCCGAGGCCCTGATCCGCCGGTACAACGCCGACAAGGCTATAATCTCCTGCAAGGGCCTGAGCCGGGAGCGCGGCGTGACCGAGTCCGCCCAGGCGGAGGCGGAGGTCAAGAAGGCCATGATGGACTCCGCCGGGGAAGTGATTCTGGCCGCCGACCTGAGCAAGTTCGACAAGGTCTCCTTCGTGCGGCTGACGGACATGGCCCGCGTCGGCACCGTCCTGACTAACGCGGCGCCGGACGAGGCGTGGACGGAGTTTTTTGAGCAAAACGACGTCAAGGTAAGGTATTGATCGGATTGCTCCGTTTACGCAATGGGCATATATTCCGTCGGCGGAAATATAATGAAAAGCAGGGCGGGAAACATCGGAGGCTGGTAATCGGATGGACAACAGAAAGGCTTTTTTCACCGGGGCCGCGTGCATGCTGCTTTTGACGCTCGCGATCTATTCCGGGTACGGCGTTTTCAGGATCGTCTGGAGCAGGTACACCTCCGCGCCGATGGACGTCAACGCGAAGCTCTCGGAGATATACTCGGTTCTGGACCGGCACTCCATCAACGATTTCAATAAGGACGAACTGAGGGAGGACATGTACAGGGGCCTCGTCGCCGGCATCGGCGACCCCTATTCGGCCTATTTTGACAAAACCTCCCTCGAGAGTTTCATGCAGCAGACCGAGGGCAGCTACGCCGGCATCGGAGCCGTAGTCTCCGTGGACCCGGACGACGGCAAGGTGACGATCGTATTGCCCTACGAGGGCTCGCCCAGCGCCGAGGCGGGGCTTATTCCCGGCGACAAGATACTCAAGGTCGACGGCATCGACGTGTCCGCCTCGAGCCTCTCGGACGTGACCTCCCTGACAAAGGGGGCGCCCGGCAGCAAGGTCACGCTCACTATCTCCCGCGCGTCGGCGGGGCGGACCTTCGACGTGACCCTGACGCGGGCGAAGATAGACATACCCACGGTTTCCTATAAAATGCTGGACAATCGGATAGGCTACATCAGGCTGACGGCCTTTGACCGCGTGACCACGGCGCAGTATCAGAACGCGCTCAGCGATCTGAAAAAGCAAAACATGAAGGGGCTCGTCATAGACCTTCGGAACAACCCCGGCGGGCTCCTGGACGTGGTCTGCCAAATCACGGACACCCTCGTGCCCAAGGGCGTGATCACGTACACGGAGGACAAGAGCGGCAACAAGGACTATAAATACTCCAGCGGGAACGCGATAGACATGCCGCTGGCCGTGCTCGTGAACGGCAACAGCGCCAGCGCCTCCGAGGTCTTAAGCGGCGCCGTCAAGGACTACGGCGTCGGGGCCCTCGTCGGCACAAAGACCTTCGGCAAGGGCATAGTCCAGAACCTCTACACTCTTTCCGACGGCAGCGCCGTGAAGGTGACGATCGCCAAATATTACACGCCCAACGGCGTCTGCATCCAGGGCGAGGGGATCATCCCGGACTACGTCGTGGACATGGACGCGGATTTGTCGCTGCGGATACCGAGCCTCACGCCGGAGGAGGACGTGCAGCTCCAAAAGGCCGTGGAGGTCGTGAACGGGAAGCTGGGGAGATAGGTTATCCAATGTAAAGGCAATTATGCCTTGTCCAATTATGCCTTGTCATCCTGAGCGCAGCGAAGGATCTTATCCTTACCGATCCTCTCCGAAAAACTCCTCCTCCAGCATCATGCAGAGCGTATGGTATACCGCGATGTGATACTCCTGCGCCTCCGCCGTCGTCTCAGCCGGGGCGCATATGGTCACGCCGCAGACGTCTTTCAGCCGCCCGCCCGCTTTGCCAGTCATCCCGATCGTGCCGAGGCCCATTGCCTTCGCGGTCAGCGCGGCGTAGACCACGTCGGCGGAGTTCCCGGACGTGCTGATCCCCCAGAAACAGTCCTCCGGCCTTGCGTAGCCGTAGACCTGCTGGGCGAAGATCATGTCCCCGGCGGTGTCGTTCGCGACGGCCGTCATGAGCGCCGTGTGCTCCGCCAGGGATATGACGGGCAGCGCGCCCTCCAGTTTGCCGGCCAGGTATTCGCCGTCAGCGCCCGCCTCCGCCAGGAACTTTCGGCGCAAGCCCTCCGGCATTTCCCGCGGGAGCAGGAAGCTCTTCATAAGCTCCCCCGCGATATGCCCGCCGTCCGCCGCGCTTCCGCCGTTCCCGCAGACCAAGAGCTTCCCGCCGGCGCGGAAAGAACGGGCAAGCCGTTCGAAAGCCTCGGCCATCGGCTCCCGCATGGCCCCGCAGTCGGGATGTTTGGAGATGAACGAGTGCAGGCGGGTTTGCGCAAGGCGGTTCATAATTTGGCCTCCCGATATTGATATAGAGTTCAGTATTTTACCTCCATCAGCGTAAGCCCCATCGCCGGCGCGGTCATTCCGGCTTTCGTCCTGTCCCCGCTTTTTATGATCCCCGGCACGCAGTCCGCCGGCAGCTTCCCCTCGCCGACATACAGCAGCGTCCCGGCCATGATCCGCACCATGTTGTACAAAAACCCGTTCCCGCGCACAAAAAGGGCGAGCAAGCGGCCCTCGCTTCCGCGGCGGTTCAGCGCGAAGGCGTCATTCCGAGCGAAGCGAAGGAGCATCGGGCTCACATCGCGGCACGCGCTGACGCCGTTATTTTGCCGCTCCGTCAAATTTTCCACGCGGCATTCGTATATCTCCCGGACCGTCGTCTTTGCCCCGCTTCCGGCGGCGCAAAACGCCGCGAAATCGTGGACGCCGGCGAAATCCCGCGCCGCGGCGTCCATCTTTTCGGCGTCCAGGCCGCGCGGGCAGAACCAGGCGTTTCTGACAAGCGGGTCCGGGAACTTCGCGCACAGATACATATATCCGTAGGTCTTCTCCACGGCGTCAAAGCGCGGGTGAAAGCTCTCCGGCACGGCCTCGGCCCGGGTGACGACGACGTCGGGCGGCTCGGCGCGTCCGCCTCCGGCCTTCCGGACTGCATGGGCGGGCAGTCCGCGATCCGCCTTGCCGGCGCTCAGGGCGTTGTTTATAACATACGGGAGCTTTTCCAGCGGGATTTTCGTCTCCGCGACGGTGAACGCGGCCCTTTGCCCCAAAGCGTGGACGCCCGCGTCCGTCCGGCTCGCGCCGGTGACTTTGACTTCCTGGCCGAAAACCTCCGAGAGGGCTTCCTCCAGGACTTCCTGCACGGTCACGGCGTTCTCCTGCCGCTGCCAGCCGGCGAAGGCGGAGCCGTCGTAGGATAGGGTTAACAGAATCCTCACTAAGCCATATCCTCCAAAAACGTATACTGCGACCTATACAAATTGTAATAGTACCCCTTCTTCTCTATCAGTTCGTCGTGCGTCCCGGCCTCCATTATCGCGCCGCCGTCGATGTACATGATGCGCGTGGCGTTCTTGATGGTCGAGAGCCTGTGTGCGATTATGAACGACGTCCGGCCCTTCAGGAGCCGCTCCAGCCCCTCCTGCACGATCAGCTCCGTCTTGGTGTCGATGCTGGAGGTAGCCTCGTCCAGGATCAGTATCCTCGGGTCGGCCAGCAAGGCCCTGGCGAAGGAGATGAGCTGCCTCTGCCCGACGGAGAGCCTGGAGCCGCGCTCGTTGACCTCCGTCCTGTAGCCGTTTTCCATCT
>WQUN01000188.1 GCA_009782085.1 Bacillota bacterium | reverse complement strand
GAAACATTGGTAAAATTCGCGCTGCTGTATGATACGAGCACGGATTATCTGCTCGGGTTGACCGACGAAATAACGCCGTACCCCAGAAAATGCGGGACGTAGCGCAGCCCGCCGATTAAATATTGCATCGGCGGTATTCAAAAGGAACTATTATTGCCATTTCCGCGAGAGATTTTGTAGGGAACGGTCTTGACCGTTCCGAGCATGACAGTAGGGAACGGTCTTGACCGTTCCGAGCATGACAGTAGGGAATGGTCTTGACCGTTCCGAGCATGACAGTAGGGAACGGTCTTGACCGTTCCGAGCTTGACAGTGCGGAACGGTCAAGACCGTTCCCTACGATTTTCGTTCACCGTGGCGTCTACCGTATACGTGAAAATTCTGAGGCGAAGCCCACTCACTCATTGTCATTCTGAGGCGAAGCCGAAGAATCTTAGATCTATTACTGCGCTTAGGATGACACGCCGCTCAGGATGATATGCCGCCCGGTGTGATATTCCGCAGGCTGTTTTACACGAGGCAATGGTTTTTCGTCCAAGGAATGGAGTTGTCAGTGGTTTCGTGGTTCCATTATCTTAACGCCGATCCGCCGCTTATGTCGGCGGATTTTTTGCGTTTGGGAGGATAAATCACGGGCGTTTCGGGGGCGTCGGAATCGTATTCATCCCGGGGTTCCGTTTTGCCGGCGGCGGCAGTCTCTTGTTCGGCTGCGGCCCAGTCTTTGACGTAGTGTTCGAGTAGGCCCGTTAAGTCCCGGATCAATCTTTTGAAACGTTCTTCGTAATCCATCCGACACCTCTGTCAAATTGTACTAAAGTCCCTTTATAGTAAAAATATTAATATAATATCTCTTATTAGTCAACAGTAATGTCTTAAACTGTTTCTGGTGATTATATGTTTGATTTCGGCGCAAGGTTAAAAGAATTACGCATAAAAAAGGGACTGACACAGACCCAGGTCGCGAAAAAGCTCAATCTTCATAAATCGACGATTTCAGGATATGAGGGCAATACCAAAACGCCCTCTATTGATACGATTTGCCGGCTCGCGATTTTTTACAACACGACCACGGATTATCTGCTCGGGATGGAAAAGAAAAAAATGATCTGCGCGGACGGGCTGACAAACAGGCAGGCGGAGATTGTGGAATCGCTGCTGGCGGAGTTTAGGGCAAAAACATCCGTAATCGGTCAGGTGATCAAATGAAGTGAATTAATATTGTCATTCTGAGGCGAAGCCGAAGAATCTTAGATCTATTACTGCGCTCAGAATGACATGCCGCTCAGTATAACATGCCATTCAGGTGATACTATGTATTTTCAAAGGCTGGAAAATTTGAGGGTCGACAATGACAAAACCCAACAAGAGATAGCCGATTTATTGACATGCAAGAGGGAAGTGTACAGGAGATACGAAAAAGGCATTCATGAAATACCCGTATGGGCTTTAATAAGGTTAGCGAAGCTGTATGGCACGAGCGTGGACTATATTTTGGGCAATACCGACGTAAGGGAACCGTACCCCAAAACTGAAAAGAGATAGAACTTACCCCAAAACGGAAAAGAGATAGAACTTACCCGCTCCTCCACAAGCACTTCCTCATGTCCACGCGCCCGTTCGCCCTGAACCCGACCCCTTCGCGCTCCAGGAGCTCCCGCTGATTTTCCCAGCCGGGGACAGTCCTGCCGGCGGCGCTGACGACCCTATGCGAGCGCGCGTCCCGCGGGGCCTCGGACATGACTTTGCCCGCCAGCCGCGCGTTCCCGGGGCGGCCCGCCAGCATGGCCAGAGCGCCGTAGGTGAGGACGCGGCCCTCCGGGATGCGGCTTACTATCTCGTAGATCCTCAGTTTGAAACCGTCGTATTCCGCCTTGGTCATCCCACCAAAAACTCCCCGTCCGCCCTGTGCAGGGCGATATTTTTTTCCGCCGAAGCCGCGCCGCGGTTCGCGTAGCAGTACAGGCACCCGCCCGGGCACGTGTCGTAGGCGCCGATGTCCGCGCTCTCGGCGCAGTTGCAGGACGCCCGCTGGTTTTTGTCCTTTTTTATCTTAAGCGGCCGCCCGGCGAGCCGCCCGATGAGTTCCGCGTCCACGCAGGCGGCCTTCTCTATCCCGAATTCCGAAAAATCGGCCGCCTCGCAGCAGGCGCGGATGCGCAGGCCGTGTTTCCGCGCGGTTTCGCCCATCCGTCCGGCCAGCTCCGCGGCCTCCCCCGGCGCAGCCTCCCGGACGAGATCTGTTTTCAGCCTCTTATAGGGGTCGGCGAAGCTGACGGTCACGGCCTCGGCGTATCGGCAAAGCGCCCCGCACATTTTGGCGAATTCGGCGGCGTGCCAGGACACGGTCAGCCCGCGGTCCGCGTTCAGGATTATCGGGTCATACCGCCAGATCACCCGCTCTTTTCCGACGCGCGCGGAAAGGCGCGCGAAATCGCGGGCGACGTCGGCCTTGTCCCGCTGGTTGCGCTCGATTTCGCGGCCGTAAGGCGTCAGCGTGAACTGAAAGTAATATGTATGGCCCGCCGCGTCCAGGAGGGGCAGGACGTCCAGAAAGCTCCGCCCGCCTTCGGACACGCGGCCGGGATCCTTCGTCCAGAACACGAAGCAGTCCGCGTCCGCGGGCAGCAAGGACACCCGGCGGATCTGGCCGCGGTTCATCGGGTTGCGGGTTATGGCGAAGCCCGCCGCCAGGCGGTTCATGAACCACTCCGGATACCAGCAGGGGATGTCCGTGCGGCGGGACGCGGAAACGACCATATCGGCCTCCTATTTCACATCCTGCATATAACCAAACTGACGTCGTCCATCTCGTACTTCGCCGTGTCGGAGGCGTTGTAGTCGTAGAACGAGTTCAGCAGCATCTCCATGACCTCGTTCATGTCCCCGACGGTGTGGACGTCGATCAATATGTCCCCGATCTTTTTCATGAACTCCTCGGGGGTCTCCTTATAGAAGACGTCGACCAGGCCGTCCGTGTAAAAGACGATCATGTCGTTCTCGTGGTAGGAGCGCGTCTTGAACTCGTAGCGCGAGTCCCTCATCAGCCCGACTGGCACGCCGGAGGCGGCCAGCTCGGACACGGTCAGGCTCTCGGCGTCCAGGTACGCCGGATACACGTGCCCGGCGTTCGAGTAGTACACCTTGCGCTCCTTGGTGTCTATGACGGCCGCGAAGACCGTCGCGTAGACCTCGCTGCCGCTGCTCTCGAAAATCTTGCACATCTCGTTGTTAAGGATATAGAGGAACTGATCCGGATTATAGTAGACGGCCGTGATGTTGCGGATCATCAGGTGGAGCATGGCGGTCAGCAGCGCCGCGGAGATGCCGTGGCCGGAAACGTCGCCTATCACCACGCCCATGCTCGTCTCGTTCAGCTTGACGACGTCATAAAAATCCCCGCCGATATAAAGCGCGGGCATGTAGTGGCTCAAAAACCTGATCCCCCTGAAATCCATGTCCACGTCGGGGATAAGCGACCTCTGCACCTGGCGGCCCATCTTCAGCTGGAACTCTATGACGCGGTTTTTCTCCTCTATCTCGATGTACTTCTGCTTCAGCTGGTCGCTCAGGCGCTTCACGCGCAGAAGCGAGTTGACCTTGGAAATCAGGACGTGGGTCTCGAAGCTCTTCTCGATATAGTCGTCCGCGCCGGCCTCGACGGCCTTTAGCCGCGACTCCCTCGTCTCGACGGCGCAGACGGCCAGCACCAGAATGTACTGCGTCTCCGGGTTGCGCTTGATGCGCTTACAGACGTCGTAGCCGCTGACGTCGGGCAGGTCGGCGTCGATTATGACGAGGTCGGGCGAGAACAGCGTGACCTTCGCGAGGGCGTTTACGCCGCTTTCGGCGGTGAATATCTGGCAGTCGGCGCCGGAGAGGCACTGGCGTATGAGATCGGCGCTGACCGCCGTCCGGTCTACGACGAGGACTTTGTTCATTTGGATTTCACCTTTTTATGGAAATATATCCGGTTCCCCTTTTTGTTGTATCCGAAGGAGTCGGTCAAAGAGCAGGCGAGGCGGACGCCCCTGCCGCTCTCGTCGTATATGTCGTCGCAGAGGCCGCCGTGCACGACGCTGTCGTAATTGAAACCCGGGCCCTCGTCCATTATGGTGGAGTAGACGGCCCCGTCCTTGATCTCGGCGGTCAGGTAGACGCGCTTGCGGCTGTCGCTCTTGTTCCCGTGTATCACCGCGTTGGCCAGGAGTTCGCTGAACACGAGCTTGAGGTCGAACCTGTCGTCCGCGGACATGGAGGGGGCGCCGAGCTCCAGAAAACGCAGAATCTCCTGCACGGCCCGCTTGATCTGGCCGAGCTCGCTCGGCAGGCACAGGTTAATTTTACGGCTCACGGAAACACCACCTCCTGGAGGCTGGAAACTGGAAACTGGAAACTAGAAACTAGAAACTAGAAACTAGAAGCTGGAAACTAGTAGCATTTCATCCCAAAAGTATCTGCTTATTGTCATTTTGAGGCGAAGCCGAAGAATCTTAAGATCCTTCGCTACGCTCAGGATGACAAACATCCCATCTGTTTTGATACACTGCACTGGAAACTGGAAACTGGAGCCTGAAAAAACAAATCCTATGGCAATCTCTATAAACTCCTTTTTGTCAACGTCAAGGGTTACCTCTCGCACGACAAACGCATGAACATACAAATTGCACAACGAATGTAGGGCGCGCCGACCCGGCGCGCCGAGCTTGCAACAATCCTCTGCAAATTCCTTTTTGTCAACGTCAAGGGTTATACCGGATGCAGAAAACATTTGCCTACGACGTGACAGAGGAGGCTAATGTTTTCGCACTCCGGTATACCTCGGGTGCGGTAAATTTTCGTGGGAATTCGTAGGGGACGACCCCCTGGGCGTCCCGTTACCTGAATCCGCCGGCAACTGCGGGACGCCGAGGGCGGCGTCCCCTACAGGCGTATCCCACGAAAATTTGCCGCTCCCGGTTACCTCTCGAACAACCCCGTCTTATGCGCCTTCCATGGAATTCGGGGAACGGCGCGGGGACGTCAAGGGTTACCTCTCGAGCAACCCCGTCTTATGCGCCTTCCGCGGAATTCGGGGAACGGCGCAGGGACGTCAAGGATTACCTCTCGAACAACCCCGTCCTATGCGCCTTCCATGAAATTCGGGGAACGGCGCGGGGACGTCAAGGGCTACCTCTCAAACAACCCCGTCTTATGCACCTTCACCAGCGTTATCGAGATGCGCTCCCCGCAGTCCCTCACGGCCACCTCGTCCATCAGGGCCTTTATCATCACCAGGCTCATGCCGTCGTCCGCCGGCTCGGTCAGGCTGCCGTCCGTCTCGATCGTAATCCTCAGTTCGCTGTGTTTCATCTGGAAGAGTATCCGGAAACCGCTCCTCTGGCTGGTGACCAGCCTCCGGATGATATAAGCGCAGGCTTCGGAAACTCCGGCCTTGACGTCCTCGATCTCGTCCACGCTGAAGTTCATCCTGTTGGCGATGGACGAGGCCGTCAGCCTGGCCGCCGAAACGTAAGCCGCGTTGACCGGGAACGACAGCTCGATGTCCTCGGTCTCTCTGTCTTTCTCAGGCATTTTTTTCACCTTCCGTTTCCGCGTCGGCCTCGATCACGAAAGCCTTGTCCAGGTTCGTGATCCGGAACAGCTTCAGCAGATTCTGCCTGACGTTCCGAAGGCGCATGATCCCGCCGTAGTTCTTGACGTTCTTCAAAACCGCGACAAGCGCGCCGAGCGCCGTGGAATCCATATACTCCAGCCCGGCGCAGTCCACGGTCATGTCGGCGTTCTTCTCGTTTATCAGGTCGGTGAGCGATTTTTTCATATCCTGGGAATTGAAAATGTCCACCTCTCCCGAAACCGCGACGCTCCAGCATTTCTTTTCCTGGTCGAACCGGGATTGCACGGAATAGTCCATAATTATACCCTCCTGATACCGCCTTGTCGTTTGCCGCAAGGAAACGATCTTTGATACTGTTAATTAATAGTATACACCGCAATAGAAAAAATAGTAATAGCGAATTTTATGCGGATATTGCTTCGCGGGGCGGGGGATCCGTTCCCGCCAAATTCGATGAACGTTGGTTTAACGTTCACGTCCCGCGCCCCGGGACAATATTATGCAGTGGGACATATATTGATGAGTACCCACGGAAACTAATCTGTCATTCTGAGGCGCAGCCGAAGAATCTTGCTTTTGACACAGAGGCGAAAGATCTATTACTTCGCTCAGGATGACAACGGGATGACAACGGAATGCGGCATTCGGGTTTCCGTGGAAACTTGTGATTCCGGGGGGGGGTGACAAACTTATGGCTGTTTTCGACAACCAGATAATGTCCGTATTTTCGTGGGATATCTGCCGCCAGATCGCCGGCGGGGAACAGATACCCCTCTATAAGCTCAACATTTTCACCGCCATGCTCGCGAACAACTGCATCCCCTACGAGCTTTCCTACTCGCCCGGGTCGCGGAAGGAAGCGCCGGCCTACCAGCTCACGATCCACATCAACCCGACGGCGACCTTGGTCTTTACGATCGCCCTCGCCTCCGGGGCCACGGCTTTCACGCCCAGCCCGTGAAAGCCCGGCGTACAAAATATGGTGAAATTTGCTTTATTATCCCGATAATGCTTTTCCGAAAGTTCTTCGTATAATTCAATATATGTTGTATAATACAAAGACAGTCAGGAGGGATCGCCATGCCGTCCGTCAACATGCGCTCGTCTGCCACGTCCGTCAAGGCCCAGGGGCCCGGCTCGTGCTATCTGGAGCTGGTCTGGCTCGTGTCGGGCGGGCTTAAGGGCAAATACAGGATTTACGAAAATTCCCGCCGCCGCTGCGACATAGCCCATTATCACACGGTCAACCCGAACTACTACCTCGAGCGGCTGCTTCTTAGGCGCGTCCAGGCCGGGATATGCTACGTCCACTTCCTCCCGGACACGGTGGATGAGAGCCTGAGGATGCCGAAGCTGTTCAGAAAGGTCTTTTACCGCTATCTCCTGGCGTTTTACAACAGCATGGACTATCTGGTGGTCGTCAACCCGGCGGTTCTCGGCAAGCTCGCCGGATACGGCGTGACGAGGCCGAAACCCGTGTACATACCCAACTTCGTCTCGGATCGCGGCTTCTCGCCGCTGGGTCCCGAAAAGCGCGCGGAGGCGCGGGCGGAGCTGGGGTATTCGAAAGAGGACTTCGTCGTGATGGGCGCGGGGCAGACCCAGACGCGCAAGGGCATTGCCGATTTCGTAAAGACGGCGGAACGGCTGCCCTGCGTGAAGTTCATGTGGGCGGGGGGGTTTTCCTTCGGGAAAATGACCGACGGGTACGAGGAGATAAGCAAACTGATGCGGAACCCGCCGCCGAACGTCCGCTTCCTCGGGATAGTCGAGCGGGAAAAGATGGCCGGCCTATACAACGCGGCGGATATGTTCTTCCTCCCGTCCTACGACGAGCTGTTCCCGGTGGTCATTTTGGAGGCGGCGGCCTGCGGGAAGCCGATATTGCTCCGCGGCCTGGAACTTTACAGGGGCATACTTTTCGATTACTATATCTCGGGGAACAGTGTCGGCGATTTCGCGGAACTGATAGAAAAAACGCGCGCCGACGCGGGCTTCCGCGAAGCCCTGGAGCGAAAAGCGCTGGAATGCCACGCGGCGTACTCCGAGGGCGCGATTCTGGATATGTGGGAACGCCTCTACGGCGAAGCCTGCGAGCTGGAGCGGAGACGCCGGGGCGTCACGGTCATGAAAGGGAATACTACGCAATGAACTTTTTCGGAAAATTTATCCGCAAGAACTGGTTCGGAATGATTTCGATAGGCATCTCCCTCACCATGCTCACGGTCTACCTGACGGCCGCGGGCGGGGTCGGGGCCCTCGCCGCGAGCGTCGCCGGGATGGACAAGCGCTGGCTCGCCGGCATGATCGCCTGCACGCTGGCGTTTTGGTTCACGGACGGGATGGTCCTGCACGTTTATATAAGGATGAAATACAAGCGTCACCGCTATTTTCAGTCCCTGAAGACCACCATGATCGGGCTTTTGTACAACAACCTGACGCCCTTCGCCTCCGGCGGCCAGCCGATGCAGGTCTACGACCTCGCCCGGGACGGGATCGACGCGGGGGACGCCGCCTCCTTCGTCGCGGTCAAGACCATCCTCTACCAGACGTGCCTGACCGTCTACGCCGTCGCCGTCCTGGCGTCCACCTTCAGCTTTTTCAGGGCGCACATACCGCGGTTCGGCCTGCTCCTGTGGGCGGGGATAGGCGTGAACACCGTCTTCGTCGCCGCGCTGGGCGCCGTGGCCGTCAACAAGTCCGCCGCGCGGAAGCTGGCCCGCGCCGCCGTGGGTTTTCTGAGCGCGCTCCGCATAATCAAGAAGCGGGAGCGGGCGCTGGAGTCGCTCAACAAGCAGATAACCCTCTTCAACGAGAGCTTCGCGCTCATCTACCAGAAAAAGGACAGGCTGATCCTGGGTTTCGCGCTCACCGTCCTCCAGCAGACCCTGTACTACTGCCTGCCGTTTTGCATATACAAGAGCTTTAGCCTCTCCGGCTCCGCGTTCACTCTCCTTCTGGGCGCGCAGGCCATACTCTCGCTGATCATGGCGTTCGTGCCGCTGCCGGGGGGCTCCGGCGTCGCTGAGAGCGGGTTTTACCTGTTTTTCGCGCTGTTCTTCGCCCAGAGCGTGATCATGCCGGCTGTATTCATATGGCGGTTTTTGACGTACTACAGCACGATAATCGTCGGCGGCGCGGTCAGCTTCATCGACTCGCGCAGGAGCGGGAAAAAAGCGGACGCGGGGAGAAAAAGGAAGGAGACGGCAAAGTGACGCCAACGGGTGCGGGAAATTTCAGCGGGAAAACCGCGGCGACGCCCCTCATGGGGCGTCCCGGCTGCTGTGTAACAATGAATAGACTTCTTCGGAAATTGATTTCCCGCTGTCACCCTGAGCGAAGCGAAGGGTCTTAAAATCAAGATTCTTCGCTTCGCTCAGAATGACAAACGCCAATTTCCGAAGAAGTCTAATATTATACATTGATCATTGTCATTCTGAGGCGAAGCCGAAGAATCTAAAAGGACCGGCCCTCCCGGGTTATACCGGATGCTGAAAACATTTACCGACGGCATAAGGCGGTTAATGTTTTCGCATTCCGGTATAATGCCCGGGAGGGCCGTTCCATGCGCGTATGACCTTGTTTTTTTTAATACCGATTCCGATCCGGAACCGGTATTACACCGTCACGGTGACGGCAAACACGGTCTTCTGATTCCCCGCCGCGCTGATGGTGATTACGGCGACGCCGGCCTTAAGCGGAACCAAGGTCCCGTCGTCCGTCACGCCGCAGACGTTCCTGTTCGAGCTCTCGAAGCCGGGCAGGCCGATCCCGTCGTATGAATAGGGGATTTTCAGCAGCTTGCCGACCTTGGCCGCCATCGACTTCACCGTGCATACGAGCGTTCCCGCGTACTCTTCCGTCATTTCGACTCCTCCTGTTATTGGATTTGCAGCGGGATAAATGTATCAAACTCGGAGTCTCATAAAGTCTTGACCTTTTTCACGCCCTTTTCGAACCGGGGGCGCGGCAGCATCACCATCCGTCCGCAGGTCTGGCACCGGATGCGGAAGTCCATCCCGACGCGCAGGATCTCCCAGGAGGAGCCGCCGCAGGGGTGGGGTTTTTTCATCTGCACCACGTCGCCCGTCCGATATTCCGGGCGTCCGCCCTCGCGCTCATCCGGCACGGCCTGCACCCCTTTCAGAATTAAGAGTTTCCACGGAAACCCGAATGCCGCATTCCGTTGTCATCCTGAGCGAAGTAATAGATCTTCCACCTCAGTGTCAAAAGCAAGATTCTTCGGCTATGCCTCAGAATGACAGGGTAGTATATTATCTCAAAAATAACTACACATTGTCATTCTTCGGCTATGCCTCAGAATGACAGGGTAGTATATCATCTCAAAAATAACTATACATTGTCATTCTGAGGCGAAGCCGAAGAATCTTATACGAATCTCGATTAAAATCTTCACAGTCTGTCGCCGAGAACGCCGTTGAAGCGTTCGGCGTTTCGGCTCCGCCTGTGAAGTTTTAATCTGAGATTC
>WQUN01000187.1 GCA_009782085.1 Bacillota bacterium | reverse complement strand
CTGCGTTTTCAGCGGTCTGTCATTTCGGAACGCCGGCGGCTGGGGGCTGCGCCTGCACGGCGAGAACAAAAACGTCGCCGTCCGCGGCTGCCGGACCGCCGACACCGGCGGGGGCGGGATAATGCTGCGCAAGGGAACGAAATGCGCGATTACCGGCTGCACAGTCGAGCGCGCCGGGCTTATCCACCCGTCCGCGATAGGCATAGAGGCCCAGGGCTGCGAGGTGGCAAACAACGTCCTGCGCGACCTGCCCTACAGCGGCATATGCTACGGGGGCGGCGACGGCGGCGTCATCCGGGATAACTTTATCTCGAACGCGGTGGGCGTGCTGAACGACGGCGGGGGCATCTACGCGACTTTCTGCAACAACGGCGTGATCCGGGGGAACCACGTGGAGAACATCCGGCAGAAGGACGAGCCCGACTCCACGCGGAACGGCCTATATATCGACGAGCAGAGCCGCGGCTGGCTCGTCGAGGGGAACGTGACGGTCAACTGCACGAGCGCGATGATGAACCACATGTCCGGCAGCAACACGCTCCGGAACAACGTTTTCGCCGTCCCGGAAGGGGACCTGCTCGTCTCGTTCATCCGCTGCGAGGACTACCGCTTGGAGGCGAACGCGTTTCAGGCCGGCGGGAAGGTCACCTTGGCGGGGAAAAAGGGGGTGATCGCCGCATATGAGAGGAACTGGACGTACAGCGGCGCGGGGCGCGCGGAGCAGGTTTTAGTGGAGGAGGATTACTCGAGGTCGGAGGCGCGCGGACTGGGGCCCGACAGGCCGCTGGCCTGAATAGCCGCAACGCAAAAGGGGCGCCGTGTATAACTTGGCGCCCCTTTCTTAAGTTGTATCCTCTGCCGCCTCAGTAATTCTCCGCCTTTATCTCAAAAAACGCCTGCGGGTGCTTGCAAACGGGGCATGTGTCGGGCGCTTTCTTTCCGACGGCCACGTGGCCGCAGTTGCGGCAGACCCATACGCAGTCGCCTTCTTTAGAGAACACCAGCGAGCTGTCCACGTTGGCCAGCAGCTTCAAATAACGCTCCTCGTGCGTTTTTTCGACCGCGGCGACCATCTCGAACAGCGCGGCGATCCTTGTGAAACCCTCCGCTTTGGCTTCCTCCGCGAATTTCACGTACATGTCGGTCCATTCGTAGTGCTCGCCGGCGGCGGCGTCTTTCAGGTTAGCGGCGGTGGTGGGGATATCGTCGCCGTGGAGCAGCTTGAACCAGATCTTGGCGTGCTCCTTTTCGTTTTCTGCGGTCTCGTTAAACAGGGCCGCGATCTGCTCGAAGCCTTCTTTTTTGGCCTTGGCGGAGTAATATGTGTATTTGTTGCGGGCTTGGGATTCCCCCGCGAAAGCCGCCATCAGGTTGGCTTCGGTCCTGGTGCCTTTTATATCCTCCATGTTATCCTCTCCGGCTTCCTTAATTATTGTAAATTCATGCTTTTGCCGCTCCGCCGCCGCTCAGTTTCGCGTCGGTGGGGAACGGGTTGTTGTAGATCCTCGCCGCGAGCTCCGTGTCCAGACTCAGGAGAAGCCCCTTGTTGTCGCCGATCATCTTAAGTTTCGTCAATATGTCCGTGGCGTTGGCCTCTTCCTCGACCTGCTCGTTCACGAACCACATGATGAACTGATAGCAGGCGTGGTCGTTTTCCTTCATCGCGAGGGTCGCGATCTTGTTGATGCGCTCGGTGACCTTCTGCTCGTGGGCGAGGGTCTTTTCGAAAACGTCCTGCAGGCCGGTGAAATTCGTCTCCGGCGCTTCGATCGCCGGGAGGGACGGATTTACGCCGCGGTCGATGAGATACTGGTACATGTGTATCGCGTGGGCCGTTTCCTCCCGCGTCTGGATGTACAGCCAGTTGGCCGCGCCCTTCAGGCCCGAGCCTTCGGTATAGGCGGACATGGAAAGGTAGAGATACGCCGAATAGAACTCGGCGTTCACCTGGTCGTTCAGCGCCTTGGCCAATTTTTCGCTTATCATGTGGATTTCATCCTCTCTTTGGTTATTGCTGATAGGATTATAGTGAGATTGGGATAAAGTGTCAATATGAAACCGTTAAATTCTTATTCCGCCACGCTTACCCCGAACACGACGTCCTCCCCGTTCACGCTCCATTCCTTCACATAACCCGCGCCCTCCGGCGGATTGCCGCTTATCAGCGCGTCAGCCAGTACGTCCTCCGCGATTTCCCCGCCGTTCGCCTGGATGACGCCGGCGATCTTCCCGCTGCCGCCGTAATATACGCGTATCCTGTCGGTCACGTTGAAGTCCGCCTCTTTGCGCATGGTCTGAAGCTTGCTGATAATCTCCCTGACAAAGCCCTCCTCGATCAGCTCCGGCGTCAGCGCGGCGGACAGGACGACCGTCACGCCGCGGTCCGACGCCAGATAATAGTTTTCCATCCTGCCGGTTTCCGTGAGCACGTCGTCGGCGGTGAGAACGACGCTTTGCCCCTCGACCGTGAGCACAGCCTCTCCCTTGCGAAGCTCCGCCATAAAGGCGTTGCCGTCCACGGCCCTGAGTGCTTCGCCGATCTTCGGGACGAGCTTGCCGTACTTCGGCCCGAGGGCGCGCAGCTGCGGCTTGAACGAGTATGCCGTGAACCTCTCCGCGTCGGCGATGAACTCCAGGTTTTTCACGTTCAGCTCGTCCGCGACGATCGCCGCCGCCTCTCCGGAGAGCGGCGCGGCCATATCCGGCGCGCATACGTACATGTCCCCTATCGGCTGCCTGTTCTTGATGCCGGCCTCGTTCCTGGCAGCCCTGCCGAGGACGACGATCTTCAGCACGTCGTCCATCTCGCGCTCGAGACCCGCGTCGATCAGGCTTTGGTCAAAGGCCGGAAAATCGGTGAAGTGCACGCTCTCGGGCGCGTTGGGGTCCACGTTACTCACGATGTTCCGATATATGCTCTCGGCCAGAAACGGCGTGAACGGCGCGGTCAGCTTGGCCATCGCGACCAGCGCCCCGTAAAGCGTCATGTAGGCGGCGACCTTGTCCTTCTCCATGCCGCCGGCCCAGAAGCGCCCGCGGCACCTGCGCACGTACCAGTTGCTGAGCTCGTCCGCGAAGGCGTTCATCGCGCGGGCGGCCTCCGTCACCTCGTAGTTTTCGAGGCGGGCGTCCACGGTCTTTATCAAAGTGTGCAGCCGCGACAGGATCCACCTGTCCATCGTGGAGAGGGAGGCCCTGTCGGGCGTGTGTTTCGTCGGGTCAAACTGGTCGATCTCCGCGTAAAGGGTGTAAAACGCGTAGGTGTTCCACAATGTGCCCATGTATTTCCTGCGCCCCTCTGCCACGACCTCCTCGTAAAACCTGCTGGAGAGCCACGGCGCGCCGACTGTGTAGTAATACCACCTGACCGCGTCCGCGCCCTGAGAAGCTATGATGTCCATGGGTTCGACCGCGTTGCCCTTGCTCTTGCTCATCTTCTTCCCGTCCCTGTCCTGGATGAGGCCGGTGACGATCACGTTTTTGTAAGGCGAACAGTCGAATACCAGTGTGCTGATCGCCTGCAAAACATAGAACCAACCCCTCGTCTGGTCGAGAGATTCGGAAATGAAGTCCGCCGGAAACCTCGAGTTGAATATGTTCTCGTTTTCAAACGGATAATGCCACTGGGCGAACGGCATTGACCCCGAGTCGAACCAGCAGTCTATGACCTCCGGCACGCGGCTCATCGTCCCTCCGCATTCGCAGCGCAGGTGCACTGCGTCGATATACGGCCTGTGTAGCTCGATCTCATCCGGCGCGTCGAAGCTCAGGCTTTTAAGCTCCGCGACGCTCCCGACGGCCAGCCTTTTTCCGCAGTCCAGGCACTCCCAGACAGGCAGGGGCGTGCCCCAGTACCTCTCTCTGCTCAGGCTCCAGTCGATCACGTTTTCCAGGAAATTGCCCATCCTTCCGGTGCGGATCGTGTCCGGCATCCAGTTGACGGAGTTGTTGTTCCTGATAAGCTCGTCCCGTTTTTTGGTCATTTCGATGAACCAGGCGTCGCGGGCGTAATAGATCAGCGGCGTGTCGCATCGCCAGCAGTACGGGTAGTCGTGCTCGTAGTCGACCGTTTTGTACAGCTTTTCCGTCTCGGCCATGTTCCGGATTATGAGCGGGTCGGCGGCCTTGACAAACATGCCGGCCCAGGGTCCGACCTCCGGCGTGAAATTGCCCTGCGTGTCCACGAGCTGGACGACGGGCAGGCCGTTCTTTTTGCCGATCCGGTAGTCGTCCTCGCCGAAGGCCGGGGCGATATGCACGATCCCGGAGCCGTCCGTCAGCGTGACGTAGGAGTCGCATACCACGAAGCAGCACTTTTTGTCCGATTCGTAAAAACCGAACAGATTCTCGTACTCCAGCCCCGCCAGAGCCGTTCCGGGAAAGGTCTCCAGTGTCTCGCTCTTTTCGAGCAGAACGCCGTCGGCCAGGGCCGCGGCCAGGATATACACGCAGCCGCCGCTTTGGACGCGCGCGTACTCCACGTCCGGGTTGACGGCCAAAGCCACGTTCGACGGCAAAGTCCACGGCGTCGTCGTCCAGGCCAGAAGATAATCGTTTTCGCGGTTTTTAACCTTGAACTTGGCGAAAACGGACGTCTCTTTCACGTTTTTGTAACCCTGGCCGACCTCGTGGCTCGAAAGCGGCGTCCCGCAGCGCGGGCAGTAGGGCACGACCTTGTGGCCCTTGTATATGAGGCCCATGTCCCATATTTTTTTAAGCGCCCACCATTCGGACTCTATATACGTGTTATGGTAGGTGACGTAGGGGTCGTCCATGTCGGCCCAGAAACCGACGCGGTCGCTCATTTCGCGCCATTCCGCCTCGTATTTCCAGACGCTCTCCTTGCACCTGCCGTTGAACTGTTCGATGCCGTATTTCTCGATGTCCGGCTTTCCGCTCATGCCCAGGGACTTTTCGACCTCCCGCTCCACGGGCAGGCCGTGGGTGTCCCAGCCCGCCTTGCGCAGGACGTCAAAGCCCTTCATCGTCCTGTAGCGGGGCACCAGGTCCTTGAACGCGCGGGTTATGACGTGGCCGATGTGGGGCTTGCCGTTGGCCGTGGGCGGCCCGTCGTAGAACGTGAACTTCTCGCCGCCCTCGCGAAGCGTCAGGCACTTCTCGAAAATCCGGTTTTCCTTCCAGAATTTCAGGATCTCCAGCTCCCTCGCGGCAAAATCCAGGTTTGTGTCGACTTTTTCGTACATGGCTATTCTCCTTTTCGCGTTGGTTTCGCTTATTTATTAGGAACTGTCCAGAAATAAACTGATTAAATATTTTTTTGAAACGCCGTAGAAACGTTCGTCGTTTCAAAAAAATGTGCATGTTATTTCTGGACAGTTCCTTAGCCGTGAAAAATATAAAACGCCCTTGTCTACAGGACAAAGGGCGCGCACGTCGCCTTGCACCACCTATAAAAGCCCGGCTGAACGGCGTTTTGCGGCGGTACGGTCTATGTCGGAGCGCGAAAACATCAGCCTCCTGTGTCGCGTCGTTGGCAAATGTTTTCAGTATCCGGCATATATCGCCGCAAAGCGTCTTACCGGTTATCCGATAACGGGGGATCGCCGTCGGAGCTTAATGGGCCCGGTTTAGGTAAAACGGGGCCGTTCGGTCCGCCGCTGGCCGCGCGCCGGCCTGATACGAATCTCAGATTAAAACTTCACAGGCGGAGCCGAAACACAGAACGCTTCAACGGCGTTCTCGGCGATAGACTGTGAAGATTTTAATCGAGATTCGTATGAGAATCCGTAACAAATCCGCCGAAAAGCCGCCCCGGCGGTCGGATACAGATTCTGATCCCGCATGATCTCCGGTTCAAACTTCGCTTTGCGCGGCGCGCTTCGCTGGTTTTCATCGGAATTATCCGGAATCGGTACGGCGCGCCGCCGGCATGGGGATGTCCACGGGAAACGGTATTCCGTTTGAAACCTGAGCGTTTCCCTCGAACCGCGCGGATATTGCCGCGCAAGTTCTTGATCTGAGGCTCCGACCGCCGGGCTTCCACCGTCCCCGGCTCTCTGGCGTATGATTCGGGCCGCCGCCTCAAGGCGCCATGCCGCCGCGTTTGCTAAATGATTATGGTATTTAGTATATCGTATTTTTTGGATTTGTAAAGAGCGGCGGGCGCGGCAGGGCGCGGCAGGGCGCGGCAAATTTTCGTGGTATATCATAAGAAAATCGTAGGAGACGCCCTCCAGGGCGTCCAGTTACCTGAATCTGCCGACAGCTGCGGGACGCCGAGGGCGGCACGGGAGGTCGAGAGAGGCGCGGGACGCCGAGGTCGGCGTCCCCTACGGTATTATGGCGATCCCACGAAATTTTGCCGCACCCGGCGCGGTGGGGCGCGGTAAATTTATAAAAATAGGGAGATAATTTACATAAACTTATTGACAAATTACTGGATATGCTTTACAATAAATCAAACCGCAACGAAAGGAGCCCAATATGGACAAGAGCATGTACAGCCTTATGCTGACGGACAGCATTGTCAGGGAGATCGACCGGCTGGCCTACGAGCGGAACACGAACCGGTCAAACCTTATAAACCATATTCTGGCCGATTATCTGCAGGTGAAAACGCCGGAGATGCACATCAGGGAGATTTTCAGCCTGATGACGGAGCGGCTTAACAGCCTGGCGGGGTTCAAGGTGCAGGGCCTGCCGTCGGACTTCTGCATAGCTGTCAAGAGCCCGCTGGACTACAAATACCGCCCCACGATCAAGTATTCCGTGGAGATCTACCGCAGCCGGGAAGAGGCCGTCGGGGAGCTTAGGGCCGTTTTCCGAACCCAGCACGGCGCGCTTCTGGCCCGCCTGGCGGCGTTTTTTGAGCTGTGGATAAAAATGGAAACGTATTACATCGGCAAGCTGACCGCGCCTGTCCGCTACGGCGTGGAAGAGGGGCGGTTCAGGCGGACGTTCATGCTTCCGGCCGGCGGGGAGGTCACGAACGAGACTTTGGGCAGGGCCATCGGCGACTACATCGAGATGTTCGACAGCGTGCTAAAGCTGTACCTCTACAGCCCCCAGCCGGACGCCGGGGAGGTCGAGAAACGGTATGTGGAGTATTTGAAAAACGGAATGGTCATTATCTGACAGGTATAGGAGGGAAATTCCATGACGACACAGAACTTCACCCAAAAATCCCAGGAAGCCGTCTCCACCGCGCAGAAGATTGCGCTGGAGAACCAGAACATGCAGATCGAGCCGGAGCACCTGCTCTACGCCTTGCTCGACCAGGAGGACGGCCTGATCCCCCGCCTGTTCGAGAAAATGAACGCCGACGCGGACGCCGCCCTCTCTATGCTCGACGCGGCGATCGCGCGGATACCCGGCGTCTCCGGCCCCGGCCGCGAGCCGGACAAGGTCTACGTGTCCATGGCCGCGGACAGGGTCCTCGCGGAGGCGGAGCGCCAGGCCAAGAGCTTCGGGGACGAGTATGTCTCCGTGGAGCATATATTCCTGGCCATTTTAGAGAAGCCGAGCCCCGCGGTCAAGGATATTTTCCGGGCGCTGGGCCTGGACAGGGCTAAATTCCTGGAGGCTCTGAAAGAAGTCCGGAATAGCGCGCGCGTAACCAGCGACAACCCCGAGGCCACCTACGAGGCCCTGGAAAAATACGGCTACGACCTGGTGCGCCGCGCCAAAGAGCAAAAGCTCGACCCGGTCATCGGCCGGGACACGGAGATCAGGAACGTCATCCGCATCCTCTCGCGAAAGACTAAGAACAACCCCGTTCTGATCGGAGAGCCCGGCGTCGGCAAGACCGCCATCGTGGAGGGCCTGGCCATACGCATAGTCAAGGGCGACGTGCCGGAGGGCCTTCGGGACAAGACCATCTTCTCTTTGGACATGGGCTCGCTGATCGCGGGCGCGAAGTACCGGGGCGAGTTCGAGGAGCGGCTGAAAGCCGTGCTGAACGAGGTCAAAAACAGCGACGGCCGGATCATTCTGTTTATCGACGAGCTGCACACGATCGTCGGGGCCGGCAAGACGGACGGGGCCATGGACGCGGGAAACCTTTTGAAGCCGATGCTGGCCAGGGGCGAGCTGCACTGCATAGGGGCCACCACGCTGGACGAGTACCGCCGGTATATCGAAAAGGACGCGGCCCTGGAGCGGCGCTTTCAGCCGGTCATGGCGGACGAGCCGTCCGTGGAGGACACCATTGCCATCCTGCGCGGCCTGAAGGAGCGCTACGAGGTGTTCCACGGCGTGCAGATCACCGACGCCGCGATAATAAGCGCCGCGACTTTGTCCCACAGGTACATCTCCGACCGCTTCCTGCCGGACAAGGCCATCGACCTGATCGACGAGGCCTGCGCGATGATCCGGACGGAGATAGACTCCATGCCGACGGAGCTGGACGAGATATCCAGGAACATCATGCACCACGAGATAGAGGAGGCGGCGCTTAGACGCGAGACGGACAGCCTCTCCCTGGAGCGCCTCGCGAAGGTGCGCAAAGAGCTCGCGGAGCTGAAGGAGACGTTCGGCGCGATGAAGGCCGGGTGGGAGAGCGAGAAGGCCGGGATCGCCGCCGTCGCCAGGACGAAAGAGGAGATCGAGCGGGTGAACGCGGAGATGGAAAAGGCCGAGCGGGAGTACGACTGGGACAGGCTGGCGGCGCTTAAATACGGCGAGCTGCCGAAGCTCCGGGAGCGGCTGGCGGAGGCCGAAAAAAACGGCGGGGACAGGAAAAACACGCTTATCCGCGACAAAGTCACGGACGGGGAAGTGGCCAAGATCATCGCCCGCTGGACCGGCATCCCGGTGACAAAGCTGCTGGAGGGCGAGCGCGAGAAGATCCTGACTTTGGACGAGGCATTGCATAAGCGCGTCGTCGGCCAGGACGAGGCCGTCACGAAGGTGTCGGAGGCGATCATCCGCTCCAGGGCGGGCATCGCGGACCCGAACCGGCCGGTGGGCTCGTTCCTGTTTCTCGGGCCGACGGGCGTCGGCAAGACGGAGCTGGCCAAGGCCTTGGCGGAGAACCTGTTTGACGACGAGCGCAATATCGTGCGGATAGACATGTCCGAATACATGGAGAAATACTCCGTCTCGCGGCTTATCGGCGCGCCTCCGGGCTACGTCGGCTACGAGGAGGGCGGCCAGCTGACGGAGGCCGTGCGCCGCAGGCCGTACTCCGTCGTGCTCTTCGATGAGATCGAGAAGGCCCATAAGGACGTGTTCAACATACTGCTGCAGATACTGGACGACGGACGGGTCACGGACTCCCACGGCAAGACCGTGGACTTCAAGAACACGATCATCATCCTGACGTCCAACATAGGCTCCGAACTGCTGCTTTCGGGCATCGGGCCGGACGGGGCGGTCGCGGAGGGCGTGAAAGAGGCTGTACGCGCCTCGCTGAACCAGTATTTCAGGCCGGAATTCCTGAACCGGCTGGACGAGATCGTGTTCTACAAACCGCTGACAAAGCCGGAGATACACAGGATCATCGACATATTGATACAAAAGCTCTCCGAGCGCCTCGGGGAGCAGAGGCTTTCAGTCGTTCTGACGGAGCGGGCGAAGGATTTCGCCGCGGAGAGCGGCTACGACCCGGCCTACGGCGCGCGGCCTCTGAAGCGGTTCATACAGAGCAAAATCGAGACCATGATAGGAAAGATGCTCCTGAAAGGGGAGTTCGAGGCCGGGACGGAGATCGTGGTGGACGCGGAGGACGGGGAGCTTGTGGTAGTCAATCACAAAGGCGCATAACTGCTCTAAAATTCGCATAGAACCTGTATTCGGCGGTGTTATGCAGTTCTGCGGGTCTGCGGGTCGAATACAGGTTCTTAAAATTGTGTTGTAATTTGGAATGGGATGGGTTATAATTTTTTGGACAGGATGGAACGGCCCGACAAATTCCCGAAAGGACCGATCAAAGATGAGCAATGAGGAAAAAATCCTGCACGCCGTTGAAACTCTGGTGATCATGCAGACGGCGACGCAGACGGAAATTGCGGGAATTAAAATAAAGATCGAAAATATCGAGAACCGTCTCGGGAACATCGAGAACCGTCTCGAAAACGTCGAGAACCGTCTCGAAAACGTCGAGAACCGTCTCGAAAACGTCGAGAACCGTCTAGGGAACGTCGAGAACCGTC
>WQUN01000186.1 GCA_009782085.1 Bacillota bacterium | reverse complement strand
GCGGAGGGCGTGTACCTGAGCTTTTCGGTGACGGGCAGCTTCACCCTGTACTACGACGGAAGCTGGGAGGACAAGCTCTGCGCCGTCTTCTTCGACACCGTTGTGACGGACTGGCTGACCGCCTCGGCGCGGCCCGGCGGTTCCGTGCAGCTTGACTGGAACATAGTCGGCGTGTACGACAGCGCGGAGATATACAGAAGCTCCGACGGCGCGGACTATTCGATGATCGCCGACGTCAGTTACGGCGTGACGTCGTATACGGACGACGGCCCCCTGACCGTCGGGCAGACCTATTACTACAAGGCGCGCACGAAAACCGGCGGGGCATATTCGGAGTTTTCAAGCGCGGCCGCGGCCGTTATCCAGGCCGCGCCGGCGGAATCTGAAGTCCGCGCGTTCCTCGGGAGCGATACGGGAACTCACGGGGCCTGGTACGGAAAATACGGCGGCGACGGCTATATCCTGATCGGCCGCGCCCCGTCCGTGACGCCGCCCGCCAACAACTGGAATTCCGAGACGGCCTCCAGCCCGGCGCTTGACCTGTCGAGCCTTCCGGATTATCTGGATTCCTACGCGTATGTGGGCAGCCACCACCTCGTTTTCCCGCCGCTTTCGGACGGGGTCAACCAGGACGACGTGGACATGCCCCCGTGGGAGTCCAGGTCCAAATACACCGTCTGGGATCAGGGCGGCGGACAAACCCTTACATATCAGTTTAATTTGAACGACGACGCGCAGCACGTGTTCACGTTCTATCTGTCCAGAAGGCCCGCGGCAGACGTAACGGCCAGGATACTGGATTTGGACGGCAACGCGGTCGCCGGTGTGTCCTATACGCAGGCGGATTTCGACAACAGCCGCTATGTGAGTTTCATGGTAAAAGGCAGTTTCAGGCTCGCCGCCGATAATCCGGGATGGTTCGGCGTCATGGCTTTCTTCTTCGACAGCCCGCTCCCCGACACGCCGTCGGGGCTCAGCGCGGCGCCAGCGGCCGGCAGGACGGTCAACCTGGCGTGGACGAACGCCGGCAGCCCCAACAAGGTGGTCCTGGAGCGGAGCGCGGACAACATTAACTTCAGCGCGATCGCGGCCTTTACGAAAGGCGAGAGCGCGTACACCGACACGAACCTGAAGCCCTCGGCCACGTATTTTTACCGCCTGCGCAACATCCAGGGCACGAGGTACGGCCGCGCGACCGAAGCCGTGTCCGCGACGATCCCCGCCATGGTCGTCACGAAGCTCGTCCTGCTCGGCGTCAGCAACGCCGCGGCGTCCCTCGGGGAGACCGTGACGGTTGACGTCATGCTGACGCGGGCTGACGACGGGAGCCCCCTCAGAAGCAAAGAGGTGTTCCTGAAGCTCGTCGGGAGCCATGTCGGCGACGGAACGACCGTCGGGCAGGAGATACCCGAGGCGCTGGGGCGGGCGTCGACAGACGACGGCGGCCTCGCGTCCGTCTCGTTTACGGCGGCTTACGCGGGCGAATTCTCGCTGGTGGCCTACACCGAGCCCGACGACGCCTCCGGCATGGACGGCGCGCAAACCAAGCCGGCGCCGTTCACGGTGAGCGTACCCGCGGAAGACTCCGCGCCGGTGGTCATAAAAATATCCGACGCCGTGAAGCCCGGGGCGTGTTTCAGCGTCAACGGCAGCGGCCTTAACGACAACTCCTCCCTGGACATAGCCGTAGCTCCCGACGCGGCGGGCGGTTCCCCGGCCGCGCCCCCGGCCGGCGCGCTTCACCCCGAGATTATCCAGCGCGACGCGGCGGGCCTCTTCGCTGTCGCGCGGATGCCGGCGGACGCCGCGCCCGGCGTGTACAACGTCTGGGTGACGAACGAGAACGGCGTCTCAGCGTGCTATAAGATGAACGCGGCGCGCGCGCTGTTCGTATCGGACGACAGGCTCGCGGCCGGGCTTGAGCTCGAGGTCGTCGGGCGAAACTTCGACGGCGCGGAGTTCGGGGCCGCCTCCGGCCCCTCCGTGAGGCTCGTCTCCGGAACGTCCGTGTACCCCGCGCGGGTCGTGAAGTATAACCCGTTCAACATTTCGTTCGCCGTCGGCGCGGAAGTGCCCTTCGGCGGCTATGAGCTACAGGTTTCGAACGACGGCCTGAACTGGGCGGCGCTCACGAGTACGAAGATACGCGTGGAGGCCGCCGGCGCCGATCCCCTGGGGATGGGCGTGGCCTGGGCGAAGGATTTCAACTGGGCCAACCGGCTGAACGCGCGCGATTTCGGCGCAATCGGCGACGGCGCGGCCGACGACACGGCCGCGGTCCAGGCCGCGGTGAACGCGGCGGCGTCCGACCCCAACGGCGGCGTGGTCTACTTCCCGAACGGCAGCTACAACATCGCGACCGTCACTCTTCCGTCCGGCGTGGTGCTTCTGGGCGAGAGCAAGGAGAACACGAAGCTCTGCTACACCGGGACGGGCGGGGTCAACTTCATCAACTCCATCGACGCGGCACAGGGCGGCTACAGCGGCCCGGCGGAGCGCCAGGGCGTGGCCAGGCTGTCGATGCTGCTGAAAAACCCGGGCAACAGGCCGGACTCCTTTATGTGGCTCGGCCAGGGCTGGAAGGGCGCTTACGAGAACAAGGCCAAGCGCCACGCGAACAGGCTGTTCGTCGTGGACACGATCATCGACTACCCCACGGATTCGGCCGCAACGACGGGCGGCAGGGGCCTTGGCCTGGAGTTCATCGGGAACGACCGCATCTTCGTCGCGGACAACGTCTGGACAGGCTATCAGGCTCAGCCGTTTATTACGGGCATGAGTGAGTATTACACGCTTAAAAACAACAGCTTTACCTATACTCTCGGTTATGTGGTCAGCCTTTCCACGAACTTCTTCGCGGAAAACAACGTGATCAAAGCCGTCCACCAGGAACTCGGCCGGGAGAGCCACGGCATCTTCGGCAGGAGCTGCGCCTACATGGCGGGGAACTACGTCGAGGGAACGGGGGACATATACAACAGGTACAACGACGGCGAGCCGCTCTGCGTGGAGGTGCCCGCCGGCTACTTCAACTACGGCGACATTCTCGGCGCGACCGGGACCAGCCTTACCGTAGCCCCGAAGAAGGCCCTGACCTGGCCGTCGATGGAATACGGCGAGCTGTCTGTCATGATAATAGGCGGCAAGGGCACCGGCCAGCTCCGCAAAGTTACATCCATGGCCGGCTTCGTCATCACTGTGGACAGGGCGTTCGACATAGTCCCCGACACCACCAGCATCTTCACGCTTATCGCGCCGAACGACAACGCCACGTTCTACAATAACACCGTCGTGAACAACGCCAAGGGCATATGGCTCTTCGGCAACTCCTACGACGGCGTCGTGGCCGACAACACCAGCGTGAACTCCGAGGGCGTGTTCATCTGGTCCGACAGGAGCGGGAGCGGCGTCGTGGCGGATTATTTCTCCCGCGTGACGCGCAACAGCCTGACTGGAGTCTCGAAAAGGACCGGGTATGTCAGCATCGGCTATAACACTGGCCGGAGCGACGGTTCGCACGCCTATTCGACCGACGTCTGCGGCACGGAGATCACGGACAACCAGATCATCGGCAGCCTCGCCCCGCGCACGGCCAACGGGGACACGGAAGCCCCCGATCTGAGCGGGATATACCTGGCGTCCGCCTCCTATTCCAGCCAGTACGACAACGTCCTCGGGTCGAGGGACTCGATCAACTCCATCGTGGAGGGGAACAAACTCGACCAGCTCAACACCGGCGTCACCTTGACCCATTCGATCTACGGGCAGGTGATCACGGACAACCTTTATTCCGCCGACGTCCT
>WQUN01000185.1 GCA_009782085.1 Bacillota bacterium | reverse complement strand
CTCAGGATGACAAACCGCCCAACTATTTTTGATATGCTGTACTGGTATTCCATCCCAAAAGCAACTGCTAATTGTCATTCTGAGGCGAAGCCGAAGAATCATACGGTCTATTCTCTTTTCCGGAAACTGCTATGTCATAAATCCCAATCCTTCATAATATATTGATGTAAGGCAAAATCTAAGCCATCGCATTGAGGAGGTTTTTCTATGTCCCACCAGCTTGTCAAGGAGAAAATATCGCTCGACCAGAACATAGGCCGCGAGACGGCGCAGATACTGATGGAAGGCGATATGATCGTCCCTGACGTGAAGCCGGATATGGCGCTTTTGTTACAGACGGACGCGAAGGTTTCCATCGAGCGCACGGAAGTGTCCACAGACAGAGTCAACTTTATCGGGAAACTGGATCTGCAGGCCCTCTACATAGCCAAGGGCCAGGAGAAATCGGTCCACAGCATGAGCCTGTCCGCGCCGGTGGACGACTTTATCAACATGGACGGGGTAACCAAGGACATGTGGGTCACGGCGAGGGCGGAGCTCGTCAACATTGATTATAAAATGCTGAACGACCGGAAGATCAACTACCGCGCGGTCGTGAACGTCCATGTCGGCGCGGACCGCTCCGACACCAAGGACGTCGTGGTACATATTCAGGACATTCCTGAAAACCAGCTGTTGAAGTCCCATTTAAGCCTCAACAGGACGGTCGAGCACAAACAGGACATTTTCATCGTGAAAGACCAGATGTCCGTGCCGTCCGGCAAGCCGAACATCCGCGAGATTCTCCAGTGCGCCGTGCGCATAGCCAACAAGGACGTGCGCATCGCCGCCGGCAGGGTCACCATCACCGGGGAGCTGGCCGTCACGACGCTGTACCGGACCGAAAACGGCGAGAGCATGATCGAGTTCACGGAGCACGAGATACCGTTCAACGGGACGGTGGACGTGCCGGGCGCGCGGGACGACATGTACGCCGACATTAACCTGGCCGTGCGCGACCAGTATGTCCAGATACGCCCGGACGCCGACGGCGAGGACAGGGTCATGGACATAGAGATATCCGTGTCCGTCTCGCTGAAGGTGATAAGCGGCGAGAACCTGGAGATACTGGAGGACGCCTACTGCATCAACCAGCAGTTGGACATAGCCTATACGCCGGTACGCTATCCCAGGCTCATCTGCCGCAACCGCAACCAGTCGCCAGTGAAGGAGGTAGTGCAGATCGACGGCCAGTGCCCGGATATCCTCCAGATCTTCCGGGTCAAGGGCGACGCGCACATCGACGACATAAAGGTCATAGACGACAGGATCATCGTGGAGGGCGTGATAAACGCGGACGTCCTTTACGTGGCGGAGAACGACGACACCCCGCTGTTCTCCTACCAGACGTTCATCCCCTACCGCCAGGTCATCGAGACGAAGGGCGCGCGGCCCGACATGCGCGTGAACGTGGACGTCTCCGTCGACCACATCGCGTTCAACATGCTTTCGAGGCGCGAGACGGAACTGCGGTTTTTGCTTACTTTCGCGACCCAGGTGCTCGAGGAGCGGAGCATGAACATAATCCAGGACATAGCCTTTTCCGAAATGGACAGGAGCGTCCTCGAGAACATGGCCTCCATCACGGTCTACGTGGTGCAGCCGGGCGACAGCCTGTGGAAGATCGCGAAGAAGTACAACACGGGCCTCGACGAGCTGATGGCGGTGAACGAGATAGAGAACGCGAGCCGGGTCGGCGCGGGGCAGAAACTGCTGATTTTGAAGAGGGTCGTGTAGCGGATTAGATAAAGTTCAAAAGAAGGAACGCGGATTTAGCGGATTCCGGCGGATCATTTTTTCGTCGGGGATCCGGGAAATCCGCTTTTTGCCGTTGACATAACATCCCCTCCGATATATTATCAGCCCGTCCGAAGGCAATCCGTCTTCGGGACAGGGAGTGGATGCGAAATGGCTTCGGCGCAAACTCCGCCTCCGCCGGAGGTCAGCGTCATCATGCCCGCGCGGAACGCGGAAAAAACGGTCGCCGCGTCGGTTCGTTCAGTGCTGGCTCAAACGTACAGGGATTTCGAACTGCTGGTCATCGACGACGAATCCGGCGACGCGACCGGAGCGCTGGTGTCGGGGCTTTTGGCCGGTTTGCCGAACGCCTTGTATTACCGCCTTGACAAACGCGGCGGCAGGGCGTTCGCGCGCAATTTCGGCGTATCCCTTGCAAAAGGGAAGTGGATCGCCTTCCTCGACAGCGACGATCTCTGGCGGGAGGACAAACTGCAGCGGCATATGCGCTTCATTCACAAAACGAACGCGGCCATTTCCTATACCGCCTCCGCTTTTATAAACCCGGCGGGCAAGCCTTACAAATACGTGATGCGCGCGAAATATATCCTGACCTACAAGGAGCTTTTGAGGCGGAATCTGATGTCTCTGTCCTCGGTCATCGTCCGCAGGGACATTATGTCGCGCGTGAAGATGGCGGACGGCGAGCTACACGAGGATTACGCGGCGTGGCTTGAGATACTGAGGGAGACCGGCCGCGCGTACGGGCTGGACGAACCTCTGCTGACGTACAGGATATCCGGGAGCTCAACCTCGGGGAACCGGCTCAAATCGGCGCAAATGGTCTTCAATACGTATAAGTATGTCGGATACAAAACCGTCCCGGCCTTCCTGCTGACGCTGAGATATGCGGTTCACAGCGTCCGGAAACGGCTCAGGATTTACGCGAGCTGACGCCGGCGGCCAACGGGCGCCCCAACGTCGGCAAGTTAACACTACAACGAACAGTCGCACGAATACCGTAGGGGCGGGCTTCTATGCCCGCCCGCTCATACGCGAATCAGGGCTTTGGGCGGCCGGGGACGGAACCCCGGCCCTATAAAAATGTTTGTTTTATACCGGATGCAGAAAACATTTGCCGACAACGTCGACGGAGGAGACTAATGTTTTCGCACTTCGGTATAGCCGGAAATAAGGTTGAACTGCCAAAAGCAAAACATGTAGGGCAGGGGCTCTGCTCCTGCCGCTTTTGATCTGTTTCTGCCGCGGCGGGAGCAGAGCCCCCGCCCTACATTATGCGGCGCGTTACTCAATATGATAAGTTATGCTACTTATCTTTAGTATATCGGATTCGTATGGTATGCCCCTGCGGTTTCGTTGTTTGTTTCTTTTATTTTGTCGATTATTGGCCAAAACCGATCTCAGCGGCCATCGCGTTCATCATATTGATCTGGCTGATCCTCCTGTTGAACTGCCCCTGCAACGCCCACCTGATTTTGTCGTCCGCGGAATTCTCGAAGAGCCAGCTCAGGTCGTCCAGCAGGCCCGCCTCCTCGTTCAGGGCGAACCGCAGGCCGTCCCCGAAACGGGCCGCCCGGTATATGTCCGTCTCGGCGACGGCGCAGCCGGAACCCTTGCGGCCCTTGAATATCTCCTGGAAAAGCGCCTGGCGGCGCAGGTTTTCGCCGCATATCCTTTCGAGATAGCGCCTGTGGTCGTCCCGGGCGGTTTTTGCCGCCAACTGGCCGTAATAAACAGCGGCGTTCCGCTCGTTCTGGATCATCAGGCCAAGCCGCCGCTCGAAATCGTCCGCGGCGTTCGCGTCCTCCGGCCCGGCTTGGCCTGCTCCGGGCCGGTTTGCACTCGCCTGAATCGGCTCACTCCGGCCCGCCCCGGCCTGGTTTGCACCCGCCTGGCTTGCTCCGGCCTGGTTGGCTCCGGCCCGTTCCGGCTCATCCCGGCCCGCCCCGGCCCAGTTTGCACCCGCTTGGCTTGCTCCGGGCCGGTTTGCACTTGCCTGAATCGGCTCGCCCCGGCCCGCCCCGGCCCGGTTTGCCC
>WQUN01000184.1 GCA_009782085.1 Bacillota bacterium | reverse complement strand
ACAGTGAGACTATGCTTGTCAACCAGTCGCCGGTAACTCTCGATACGCCGCCGATAATCATTGACAGCCGCACTTTGGTGCCGCTCCGGGCAATTGCGGAGGCGTTTCACATTGCAGTTAATTGGGATAATGAAAAATTTGCCGTAAACATTATCACAGGCGCTGAAAGTCTGTTTGGGGCACATACGGAGAAATCCTTTTCGCTGTTGAACGATCTCTTAAAAGTTGATTTGCCGGATTTTTCGCAGTATTATATAGCGATGCCATACGGGATAATGGGGCCAGAATCGTCAAATGAGGAAGAAACACATATTATTATTGAAAAAAACGGGCAGAAACTTGCTTTATATGTCGAGGAGCTTTTCAATAAAGCAAGCGTCAATCTTGGAGATGACGCGAAAAAGATATTGACCGTAACAAAAGGCATTTTTGAATCTCCTGTCGCCAATGGAAAAGTCGAAAACGTCAAGCTCATTCCGGACGTTTATGAGGGCGATGATGGGATTATAGTAAGAAAGGCATTAATAAGGACACAGGACAATCTTTTAGTCTATGCCGCTGTATTTGCTGATCCCGAAACCTTTGGCGAAACTAAAGACGACTGCATAAAAATGGCGGAAAGTATTATTGATTCAATCGGCGAAGGAACAAGACAAATAAATAGGCAACCACATGAAGAGTCGTTGTCTGGGTTCACGATTTCATTGCAACAGGATTACATTCTTACTTATCAATTAGGGCCTGATTTTTCCGTATACTACATTAGAAAATTGGTAAATGTCGGGGAAATACAGCCATATATGGGTGTTTATTTCGGCAACTTTCCCTCTTATGACGGAACAAAAAGTTTTATTGCCATAAGCGGAAAAACATTAGGCCAAAACATCAACTGGCATCAAGAAGCAAGAACGATAGACACTGACACTCAAATCGAGACTTTAGTTAAAATCAATGATGACGGTTGGGCTCAATATATGCACATATTTGTTTATCCAGGAACCGAAAGCGATTGGAATGAATTGAAACAGATGGCCGAATCATTGACGCCGGAAAATTGAAGGTGATTTGTTATGCCTATATCAGGTCTTTTCCAAAAAATGCGCGACGGCCTAGCCAAGACCCGCAAGACCATCCTCGGCGGCCTGGACGGCGTGTTCCGGGGCTTTTCCTCGATCGGCGACGGCCTCTACGACGAGCTGGAGGAGCTTCTGATCGCCTCCGACATGGGCGCGGCGGCCTCCGCCGACATCATCGGGAGCCTGCGGCAGAGGGTAAAATCCGAGAAAATAACGGAAATTGAGGCGGTCAAGGCGGCGCTTCTGGACGAGATCGCCAGGCGCATATCCGGCGGCGCGGCGTCAGCGGGGCCGCAAGGCGATACTGCAACGGAGCCGCAGGGCGCGGCGATCGCGGAACCGCCGCCCGCGTCGCGGGAAAACACAAAAAGCGCAAAGAAGTCGTGGCTGAAACGAAAAACAGCGGCCTCACAGGACGAAGCGCCGGCGGAAACATATGAAAAAACCGCACCGGAGCTGGAAACCGGTTCCGCCGCCTCCGCCGGTTCCGACGCCCCCGCCGTCCTGCTCGTCATAGGCGTGAACGGCGTTGGGAAGACGACGACCATCGGCAAGCTGGCGAACATATATGTGAAAGAGGGCAAAAAGGTCATCGTCGCGGCCGCGGACACCTTCCGCGCGGCGGCCGTCGACCAGCTCGCGGTCTGGTGCGGGCGCGCGGGCGTCGAGATGATAAGGCATCAGGAGAACTCCGACCCAGCGGCGGTGGTCTTCGACGCGATCCAGGCGGCCAAGGCCAGAAAGGCCGACGTCCTCGTCTGCGACACCGCCGGGCGGCTCCACAACAAGAAGAACCTGATGGAGGAGCTCCGGAAGATTTTCAGGATCATCCGGGAGCGCTACCCGGAGGCCCGCCGGGAGGTGTACCTCGTCATCGACGCGACGACCGGGCAAAACGGGCTCCAGCAGGCGAAGCTGTTCAAGGAAGCCGCGGAGGTCACGGGCATCGTGCTCACAAAGATGGACGGCACGGCCAAGGGAGGGATCATCGTCCCGATCCTGGGAGAGCTCGGGATACCCGTCAGGTACGTGGGGGTCGGCGAAGGGATAGACGACTTGCAGCCGTTCGACGCGGAGACGTTCGCGAGGGCGCTGCTGGAGGGGTGAAAGGCGAGAGATAATGATAATCGAGTTTGACGGTGACGGCAAAATTGCGAAAATAAAGGGGTTTCAGTCCAAAACGCCGAATTATTATCCTTATGAATAGCATGACGATAGTGTTATAGCCGTTCAACCTGAGAATACCATATTGTCATTCTGAGCGCAGCGAAGAATCTTAAGGCCCTTCGCTTCGCTCAGGGTGACAGATGAAAAGGTCGTTTTTAAGTAACAACTATAAAATACAAAATCCATATCTTACGGAGGTATCCCATGAACCCAGAATCAGTCAAAATCCGCGACTTCTACTCAATCAAGCCCGACGCGCCGCTATATCAGAAGGAGTTCGGCTTCTACGTCATGGACAAATGGATCAAAGACGGCTATGTCAGGGGCTACGACGAGTTCCCCGACAGGAACGCGCACTGGGCCTACCTGGCGGAGCTGTTCCGATACGACCCGCCGGCCGTGAACGGCCTCGGCGGCCTGGGCTGGTGCGAGGCGGGGCTGATGCCCTGCTTTGAGACGAAGGTGCTGGAAGACCGCGGCGATTACGAGCTCGTCCAGGACTTCGCCGGGCGGCACGTGCTTTATTTCAAGGGCAGGCGCGACGGCTTCATGCCGGAATACGTCGACCACCCGGTGAAGGACATGCGGACGTGGGAGGAAAACGTGAAGTGGCGCATGGACCCGCATACGCCTGGCCGCCTGGAAGCGCGGGAGGACGAGATAAACGGGGCGCTCGCGGGCGCGGCGAAGGGGCACATAATCGTCCAGGGGGTCGTGGGGGGGTATATGTACCTAAGGAGCCTCATGGGCCCCGAAGCCTTGCTGTACAAGTTCTACGACGAGCCGGAACTGATTCACGCCTGCATGAAGACCTGGTTCGAACTGGCGGATCATATAATCGCCCATCACCAAAAGCGCGTGGACTTCGACGAGCTGTTTTTCGGCGAGGACATATGCTATAACCACGGGCCGCTGATTTCCCCGGACATGATAAAAGAATTCCTGTTCCCGTACTATCAGCAGCTCTACGAGAACATGAAAAAACGCGCCAGGGACGGCAGGACGATACATTTCCAGATAGACACGGACGGCTTCTGCGAGCCGGTCATCGACCTCTATAGGACGCTCGGCGCGGACTATTTCAGCCCGTTCGAGATCGCGTCCAACAACGACCCCATAGAGGTCGGCAGGCGGTATCCCGACCTGCGCATGTCCGGCTGCATAGACAAGCGCGTCCTGGCGCAGACAAAGGACGACATAGACAGGTACCTCGACCGCCTGCTTCCGGTCATGCGCAGGCGCGGCGGCTTCATCCCCACCTGCGACCACGGGGTGCCGGAGGAAGTGCCGTTCGAAAACTACATGCACTTCCGGGAGAGGATGCTGGAGTACGGGAAATAGTTTAGTAACCTCTATAAACCTTTTTTTGTCATTCTGAGAGTAGCGAAGAATCCTGAGTTTTGGTTGATCCTTCGCTACGCTCAGGATGACAGTAAATAGAGGTTGCCATTATTGCCCTGCGGGGGGATACGCATCGCCAGAAAATCTGTCAGACGAAAAAAGAAAAAATCCGGGACCGGCGGCAGGATACTCCTTGTTTTGCTGGCCGCCGCCGTCGCCGTCACGGGTTACGCTTACCGCGGCAAAATAAGGAACCTGGTGAGCGACATATCAGCCGCTCAGGCCGCGCCACCGGCCGCCTCCGCCGCCGCGACCGGCCAGCCGGCCTCCGCCTCGCCGGAGGAGCCGGCCTCCCGGGAAGCGGCGGAGGAACAAGCCGCGCGGCCGACGCCCGCGCCGTCGCCCGGCGCGCCGCCCAAAGCGGCGCCCTCCGCAAAACCCGGGCCGGCGGCCGCTTCCGAAACGCCTGAACCCGCCGCCGAAACCCTCGCGCCGAAGCGGGAAACCCCGACGCCGGCCCCGGAGACCCCGACGCCCGGCGCGGCCCAGCCGCCGGACGCGGAGACATCCGCCGCGGAGGAAGCCGCGGCCCGCGCGGACGGGGCGCTGTCCAACACGAAGTACGGCTGGTATTTCATGAAGAACAGCGACCACAAGCCCACGAGGGGCGCGTCCGAGATCGACATATCGGCCTTTGGCGCGCGTTACCTGGGAGACACCGGCGCCAGCGCGATATATCTCACCTTCGACGAGGGCTACGAAAACGGATACACCCCGGCTATATTGGACACATTAAAGGAAAAAGGCGTCAAAGCGGCGTTTTTCCTGACGCAGACGTTTATCCGGGACAATCCGGACCTCGTAAGGCGCATGGCCGCGGAGGGGCACGTCTGCGCGGATCATTCCGTGACGCACCCGAGCCTGCCGGACTGCGGCGACGACAAGGTCATATACGAGATAACGGAGCCGGCCAGGTATTTCAAGGAAGTGACCGGCCTGGACATGGACCCTTTTTTCAGGCCGCCGAACGGCGAATACAGCGAGCGGACGCTGTCCATGACGAAAGACCTCGGCTTCACGACGGTCTTCTGGAGCTACGCCTACCAGGACTGGGTCACGGACGCCCAGCCCGGAAAACAGGCGGCTTTCGACAACGTCATGAACAACCTGCACCCCGGCGAGATACTGCTTTTGCACGCGGTCTCCCAGTCCAACGCGGAGGCTTTGCCGGACATAATCGACGCGGTCAGGGCGGAAGGGTATGAGTTCAGGACGCTGTATGAGCTGAACTGACCGTGTAAGCCCATTCTCAATAGGAGGCATTTATGTATCTCACCCTCGACTACAACAACATGATGTCCGAGTTCGTCGGCAAACACGGCGTGACGCCGGAGGATATCGCCGCCTTGTCCGATCAGATCGGAACCGCCGGCGAGGACATGGCGCAAAAGCGCGAAAACGGCGGCATGGACTGGCGCGAGCTCCCCTATAACCAAGGCGGGACCGTCGCCGAGATCCAAAAATACACAAACGAAATGAAGGACAGGGCCGAGGCCTTCGTCGTGCTCGGAATCGGCGGTTCGGCGCTGGGGCCGATGGCCGTTCAGCAGGCGCTGAACCACCCGTTCTACAACGAGCTGCCCAAAGAGAAGCGCGGCGGCTTCCCGAAGCTCTACGTGGCCGACAACGTGGACCCGGAGCGCCTGACGGGGCTCTTCGACGCGGTCGACCCGGCGAAGTGCATATTCAACGTGATCTCCAAGTCCGGGAGCACGTCGGAGACCATGTCGCAGTTCATGATAATCAAGGCGCTCCTGGAGGAAAGGCTCGGCGCGGAGGCCGCGAGAGAGCGCATAGTCTGCACCACGGACGCCGAGAAGGGCCTTCTCGTGAAGATCGCCCGCGGCGAAGGCTACAGGACCTTTTATATCCCGTCGGGCGTGGGCGGGCGCTTTTCGGAGCTGTGCCCGGTCGGCCTGCTGCCGGCGGCGTTCTGCGGGATAGACATAGAGGGGCTGCTGCGCGGCGCGGCCGAGGCGGACAAAATCTGCTCCGTCCCGGACGCGTACAAAAACCCCGCGTACATGTTCGCCGTTTTGAATTATATCGCCATGAAAAAGGGCCTCAACATCGTCGTGATGATGCCCTACGCGGACTCGCTGAAGTATTTCGCGGACTGGTTCGCCCAGCTCTGGGCGGAATCGCTGGGAAAGAAATTCGACTTTGACGGCAACGAGGTCTACGCCGGCACGACGCCTGTCAAGGCCCTGGGCGTGACCGACCAGCACTCGATGGTGCAGCTCTACGCCGAGGGGCGCTGGGACAAGATCGTGGTCTTCATCGGCGTCGAGAAGTTCCGGCGGACGATAGAGATCCCGCGGCTCTACGCCGACATGCCAAGCCTCGGGTTTCTGGGCGGGGTCACGCACAACCGGCTGATCCGGACGGAGATGGCCGCCACGGAGTACGCGCTCCTGAAGGCCGGGAAGCCCAACATGACCATCACCCTCCCGGAGGTCAGCGCGGAGACCGTGGGGCGGCTCATCTATTTCTTCGAGGTCGCGACGGCCTTCGCCGGGGAGCTGATGCGTATCAACGCCTTCGACCAGCCCGGCGTGGAGGAGGGCAAGAACGCCACCTACGCCATGTTCGGCAGGCCGGGGTACGAGGAGAAGCGGCGGGAGATGGAGGCGAGGCCGGGGAAAAGCGGGAGATATATCATATGAAATGAATGGGGATGCGAATGAAATACGACGCTTACGTTTTCGATTTCGACTTCACCTTGATCGACGCCTTCGAGCCCATCCGGGACAGCGTGAACTTCGCCCTTGCCGCGCAGGGCCTTGGCCCCGCGCCGGACGGGGACATACGGAAAACCGTGGGCATGACGCTTGCCGACGTGTTCCGCGCGCTGACCGGCATCCGCGGCGAGGAGCAAGCCCGGGCGTTTACGGCCCGCTTCAGGGAAAAAGCCGACGAGGTAATGGCAGACAAAACCGCGTTTTTGCCAGGGGCGCTGAATCTCCTTGAGCGCCTGAAAGCGGCCGGCGCCGCGACAGCCATAGTCACGAACAAGTTCCACTACCGCATAGACCAGGTCCTCCGGAAGTTCGAGGCGGAGCGTTTGATAGACCTTATTGTCGGCTTCGAGGACGTCGCGGAGCCGAAGCCCGCCCCGGAGGGCCTGCTGGTGGCCATAGACGCCCTGAACGTGCCGAGGGGCAGGGCCCTCTACGTCGGCGACAGCGCAATCGACGCGCAGACCGCTCGGGCGGCCGGAGTGGATTTCGCCGGCGTGACGACCGGGGCGGCCGGGCGCGATGAACTCGCGGCCTATCCGCACGCCGTCATCGCGGAAAATCTGGATCAGCTCGCGTCGGGGCTGATCTTTTGAAACGAGGGGGAAATATGGGCAAAGTAGGCGTTATCATGGGCAGCGCGTCCGACTGGCCGGTTATGAAAGAGGCCGCGGACGTCCTGGAGAAATTCGGCGTGCCCTATGAGGCGGACATAGTCTCCGCCCACAGGACGCCTGAGCGCATGTTCGAGTACGCGTCCACGGCCGAGGCTCGCGGCCTGTCGGTCATCATCGCGGCGGCGGGCGGGGCCGCCCACCTCCCGGGCATGACCGCGTCGCTGACCGTTCTGCCGGTCATAGGCGTGCCGATCAGGTCGGCGGCCCTTAGCGGCTTGGACTCCCTCTATTCTATCGTGCAGATGCCCTCGGGCGTACCTGTGGCGACCGTGGCCATCAACAACGCCGTCAACGCGGCGCTACTGGCGGTCGCGATCCTGGCGGTGGGCGACGGGGCGCTCGGCGAAAAGCTGCGGGCCTACAGGGAGGAAATGAAGGCCGGCGTTATCGAAAAGGCGGAGCGGCTGGCCGCCGGAGAACTGTAGGGGGAGATTACGGACGGGACGCGTACAATGTATCGAAGAATTATGATATAATGTATAGATGTCAAACGAATAAGGGAGTAAGGGCATGAAAAAGCATGCGTGGCTGACGGCAACCGTGCTGGTTGTTTTTCTGGCGGGCTGCGCAGGCGCTACGGTTCCGACGCCGACGGCCGCACCGTCGTCTGACCTTCCTCCGACGGCCACTGCTGCGCCGGTTCCATCTCGGGCCGAACCGACCGCGGCGACGCCTTTGCCCAGTCCCGCTCAGACGGCTAAATCCGGTGCGGATACTGCCGATTACGCCGGTTTATATAAGCCGGTACTTGACGCGTATACCGTGCTTGAGCAAAGCGGCTATACTAACTTCGACGAAAGCATCTTGGGCAGCGGAGTGTGCCTAGCGCCGAACGGTGGCGGTTCCTATTTCATCCAGGATACCAACCCAATTTTGTCATATGCTTTCTACGACCTGAACGGCGACGGCGCGCCGGAACTGCTGATCGGCGCGGACCTTGGAATAACAGATGGAAACACCGCAGGGACAAATGTCTTCATTACCGGGATATATGGATTGCAAGACGGAAAGCCTGTATCGCTTCTTCAAGTGGGACGTTGGAGCCAGTTTGCCTTATGTGTTGACAGCGGCGGCAACTGTGTGATAGAGGAAATTTCGGGGACGCATATTGAATTTGTTGCGGAGGACTTCTACGAGATTGATCAGGCTGAGAATATAGTAACGCTTGACAAGCTTCGTTCGTATGGCGGCGATTATGATGAAAACAGCGGATATACATCATATACCCACACGAAGGATATCAACGGTACGGAAGTGAGTATTACCGAACAGGAATATATCACGTTGAGTGAAAAGTACGGCTCCGTGGGATACCTTGACACAAGCAGCAACTGGAAGACTAATCAGATCACTATTCACACATGGAAATTGTTGACTCAACATGCTCCGACGCCGAGTCCCAACACACCCTTGTGCATCGAGCAACCTTTTACACAGAATCGATATATACAATTCATGGCGGGTCTGAATCCGGACATCGCCGGTATGGACGAACTGTTTTATAAGGAAACGGACATGGACGGCGATGGGAACACGGAGATTACGGCGGCGTTCGGGCAAAAGGCGGATGACGAGACGCAAAACTGGATCGAGGCGAGTTTCGTTCTTCGGGATAACGGCGGCGATATCGAACTGATAGGCCGGGATTTTATCGGCGAAGGGTATACGCCTTATAAGATGTGGCTGGTTCAGTTTACCGGCTCGGATGCGTGGTATATCATAGTGGGTGTGACCAACGACGGTTATGACTTGCTCGGTATCGAGATTTTTAACATCTCCGGCTCCGAAGTGAATAAAGTCGCCTATGACGCGTCAGCCACCGGCGCGGGCGACACTTACCTGGACGACAGGCAAAGCGACGGCACTTACGGAGGTTATACGTCCGAACGGCATAGCTACGATGTTTTATATTACGGCGTAACGACATTTTACGCATTTGAAGACGGTAAGTTCATTCAGCGAAAAAGCGGCGTGGACGTCGGAGACTATCCCGCGACCCCAACGGACGCGGTGGTGCAGTATCTCTCGCTGACGGCGTTGAATCAGGTATATCCTTCGGACGACAGTGCGGCTCGCATCAACGAAATCTGCGCCAGCCCAGTCAGTCTGGACATGGGCAACTTTGATTGGTTTACGGCTATCTGGAGCTATGAAATGGAGTTTGGCCCGAACGTCGATTTTCCCCGCATGACAGCAAGCGAAAAAACCGCCGGACAAACTTCGTCGGTAACCGTAAACACGTCGGACAAAAAAGGTAATCCTCTCGTGACGTATACTTTCAATTTAAGTGCTCAAAGTGGGCAGTGGCGCATCATCTCGCTTCGCAGAGCGAGCGGTTAGGGCAGCTTGTTTTTTGCGGCGAATGAGGTATGTCGGCAGGGCAAGAACAAACATGCCGGCTCCTAATACGAATCTCAGATTAATACTTCACAGGCGGAGCCGAAACGCCGAACGCTTCAACGGCATTCTCGGCGACAGACTGTGAAGATTTTTATCGAGATTCGTATAAAATATCAAACACAAGCGAAAAAAGGCTCCGGCGACGGAGCCCTTTTTTTTGCTTTTCAGCAAAGCGGTCATTGCGCAAAATAATCCGAATCCAGCTTTTTTATTTCATAAACCTGCGCCGTTGAGGATTTTATGGTGCGCTGTTTACATGAAAATATGGGAGGAAGTAAATGCCATTTCACCGACGCCGGGACTAAACGAGATTTTATTTGCCGTATAATAAACGCGGCGCAGTTTGGGTTCGGAATTTCCGGGGAAATGCCAGATGGTTAAGGATTACGGCATATTTATTTTTCTCTTTATGCCAAAATAGCGCCGTTACAATGGGGGAAAGTTTCTTCGCTTACGCTCAGAATGATAGCTCTTATACGATTTTCAACTTTCCGAGGGAACTCAAAATCACAAAGGAGGGATCCGTATGGTCTGCAACGCAATCATCGCCGTCTGCGGCGCGGCGATCCTGATTCTGCTTCTCGTCATCCTCTTGGGCAGGGAGAACGCCCTGTCCATGGTGCGCGGCTTCGTGCTGGAGTTCATGCACAAAGCGCAGAACGAGTTCGCGGCCAACCAGGGGATGGTCAAGAAAGCCGCCGTCATCGGCATGATTATCAACAGCCCGTTCTATGCCAGGC
>WQUN01000183.1 GCA_009782085.1 Bacillota bacterium | reverse complement strand
TCGCCGCGCCGGATTTATCGCGGCTGCCGGCCTCGGCGCTTACGGGCGCGCCGTTGCCTGGAGGCTTGCTTTCCGGGCCGCTTGCGGATACGCCGCCTTGGCCCCGCGCCTTTTCCTCCGCCGCGCCGGATTTATCGCGGCTGCCGACCTCTGCGCTCACGGGCGCGCCGTTGCCCGGAGGCTTTCCCTTCCCGGCCTTTGCTGCCGTTCCGTCGCGGCCCGGCGCTTCATCGGCCGGAGCGTCTATTTCACCCGACGCCTTTCCCTCTTTGGCGCTTGCGTACGGTTCGCCCCGGCCCCGCGCATCCCCGGCCGCAGCGCCTGCCGGCGTAACGCCGTTATCCTGCGTCTTTCCCTTCCCGGCCTTTGCTGCCGTTCCGTCGCGGCCCGGCATCTCATCGGCCGGAGCGTCTATTTCACCCGACGCCTTTCCCTCTTTGGCGCTTGCGTACGGTTCGCCCCGATCCCGCGTCTCCCCGGCCGCAGCGCCTGCCGGCGCGCCGGGCCTCTGTGTTTTCCCCGCGTCAAAACTGCCCGGCGCGGCGGCGTCGGACGCTATATCCATCCCAATATACGCGGACAACGCCCGCGCCGTTTCCGCGCGCCTGTCCCCGGCCGTTTTCCACGCCGAAGCCGCCGACCAGGCGAAAACGCACGCCAGCGCGCACAACGCGGCGGCCGAAATCCCCGTCAATAGTTTTCTCATAGATGTCAGTGTTTCCCGGGAAGCCGGTTATCAATCAACCGGCAACCTGAAAAACTGTCATCTATTATTGGTTTGCCTCTATTTTTTCTTCTCGATCGTTATAACCAGGTCAAATTCCCTGGCTATTTTCATCAGTATTTCTATCCCGTAATTCGTATTGTTCAATTCGTAATCCTGAACACTCGGTTTGCTCTTGCCTATTTTCTCGCCGAAATCCTTTTGCGTCAACTCCGTCCATTCCCTGATAATCCGTATGACCTCGCCCTTTGTATAATCGTTCATTCTGATTTTCATACCTGTCACCCTGTGGACACTGGCACCGTCTCCGCGTCGCTCCAGAGGCGCTCGAGGTTGTAAAACGCGCGGCTTTCCTTGTCAAAGATGTGCACGATTATGCTGCCGAAGTCCATCAGGACCCAGTTCCCGGTCTGGATGCCCTCGATATGCCCGAGCCTTAGGCCCAAGGCGAACAGCTTCTCCTCGACCGCCTGCGTCATGGCGCGTATCTGGTTCAGGTTCGACCCGCCGGCGATTATGAAGCAATCCGCGATCGGCGAGAGCTTCCGTATGTCCAGCGCCACTATGTCCGTCGCGAACTTGTCGTCCAGAGCCTTGCACGCAGCTCTCACGGCGGCGAGCTCGGCGGGGGCCAGGCCGCCCTGGGCCGGATCTCCCTGGGCCGGGGTTTCATGTGGATATTCCAATACGGTTCCTCCTTTGGGATGTCTGGAAAATCTTTGGATGTTTATATTTGCCGCAACCTGATAATACTTCGGCTGAACAGCAACTCTATGTCGAACCGCCGGAGCACGTTAAGGCCAATCACGCCGAGAGAGAACGACTCCTCCGGGAATTTAAGAGCATACGCTTCGATGTCGAAAAGTTCGATTTCGCCCAATTTTATGCTGTCAAACATATATTGGGACACGAACTCCACGCCGGAAGCGGTGGTTATCATGGCTCTTTCCTTTTTAGACGGCTCGTAACCCAAACGGTCGAGAATCTCCGCCGAAATTGTCGTCACGCTTGCGCCGGTGTCAATGGTCAGCGGTATTTTGGCATATTTATGGTCCGTCCTGCTCCACAGCCTGACGTCTGCCATGAGCGAACCTCCAAAGAAGATCATCCCGACGCACGTTTCGTTCATAATAAAACCCCGACCCCCTCGGGCACCTTTCCCGCATAGAAAATATAGGTTTCTCCGTTTTCATGCCAATACTTTTCCATCTCCCTGAGCACCTTGTCCCTTCGCTCCGAGTGAAGCACGACCTCCCCGCCGGCGGTGCTTCCGCTTTCATTTTCCACGCAGTTTATCAAAAACACCCACTGCCCGTCATATTCCTCGTGTATCTGCTCTATCGTCTTATACATATTGTCAGCCCTTTCACAGCCAAATTATACCATAAAAATCTTCCGCCGAATCATTTCTCCGCCTTGCCACTTTGCGCGGCCATTTGGCTCTCTCCCCCGACCGATTCCAGCGCCTTTTTCCCTAGCGGGTGGACGGTCTTGCCCTTTGCCGACGTGTAGGCCATTGCCGATTCCAGGCTCGCGGCGACCGCCCTGTCGATGTCCGCGAAGGCCAGCTCCCGGAGGCCCGACGCCCCGCCGTAGCCGGGGCGGTTCGGCTCTATCGCGTCGGAGATGAAGATGATCTTTTCCAAAAGGGACATGCCCGGCCTGCCAGTGGTGTGGTAACATATGGCGTTCAGCGCGTCCTTGTCCTTCAGGCCGAATTTCCGCCTCGCGATCTCCGCGCCGAGCATCCCGTGGGTCAGATCGGGCTGCCTTTTCATTATCTCGTCGGGCTTCAGGCCGTACCTCTCGCACAGCCTGAGCTTTTCGGCGGCTGGTATCTCCTTCGCGATGTCGTGGAGCATGGCGGCGAGAAAAGTCCCGCGCCTGTCCGCGCCGTAGCGCTCCGCGAGCTTCGCCGCCGTCTCCGCCACCCCCAAGGTGTGGATGTACCTCCTGTCGGAGAGGCTCTTCCTGAGCGCCGCGTCCAGCTCCCCGATCTCCGGGAGCTCCACGCCCCAGTTTTCCCGGTAGAGGCCGTGCTTAACGATATAGCGTTCCACCTCGTCCGGCACCAGGTATCTGATCGGCTGGCCGCTGCGCGCCCGCAGGCGTATCTCCGTGGAGGAGACGGCCAGCTCCGGGGCCTCCCGGACGGTAATCCTGCCGCCCAGCGTCTCTTTTATGCCGGCGATCTGCTTATGCAGGTCGTCTTTGGAGTATCCCGGCCGCGCCACGGCCACAAAAGCGCACATCCCCAAAAGCCTCCCGGCGTCCTTCCAGGCCGGCAGCTGCGCGAGGGCGTCCGCGCCGGTGATAAAGAATATTTTCGCGTCCTTCCTGCAGCGCTCTTTGAACTCCGCGACGGTGTCCACGGTGTAGGACGGCCCGGGCCTGTCCGTCTCCGACCTGGAAACGAAAAAAAACGGGTTCGGCTCCGCCGCGAGGGCTGTCATCAGATACCTGTGCTCGCGGTGGGAGACGCAGACGCCATCCTTGTACAGCGGAGCGCCTGACGGTATAAAGACGACCCTGTCGGCTTTAAGGCCGTAACGGACGGCCTCGGCCACGGCCAGGTGGCCGTTGTGGATCGGGTCGAACGTGCCGCCCATGAGGGCTATGCGCTTGCAGCCCCGCAGGTCGAGAAGATCTTGATCCTGAGCCATCGGTTCACGCCCCTGAAATTCGGACCCGTAAACGGCTATGTTCAGTCCGGCGTTCCGGCGGCCGGATACGGGTTCCCGGTGACGGTATTATACGAATCTCGATTAAAATCTTCACAGTCTGTCGCCGAGAACGCCGTTGAAGCGTTCGGAGTTTCGGCTCCGCCTGTGAAGTATTAATCTGAGATTCGTATTATATCATCTATACGGACGCGGTTCAACAGGAATTCAATAACCGGCCGCAAAGCAAACAGGACGCCGGGCGGCGTCCTGTCGATTTTTTGTTCCATCTGAGTGCGAAAACATTAGCCTCCTCTGTCTACGTCGTCGGCAAATGTTTTCTGCATCCGGTATCTATCCTCCGTTTGCCTATGAAGTTCCCTCGGAAACTCAGAAGCCAAATAACCCGCGGATTTGAAAAGCAGGTCACAGTAAACGTTCCTCCAAGAATCCAAGCATAAAAAACTACAAT
>WQUN01000182.1 GCA_009782085.1 Bacillota bacterium | reverse complement strand
GTGCGGGGAGATCATGCGCTCCCACAGGGCCTGCAGGAAGTGCGGGACTTATAATAAAAGGGAAGTTTTGAAGGTCGCGGAGTAATGGCGCGGGAACAGTTCGTAAATGGTACGTAAATAGTACGTAAATAGTACGCCTTCCGCGGTTTACAGACAATGAAAATTGGTATAAAATAAAAAGACAGCGGACGCTGTCTTTTGTTTTGCCAACCATATTGTCATTCTGAGGCGAAGCCTCCCGTTGTCATTCTGAGGCGAAGCTTTCCGTTGTCATTCTGGGGCGAAGCCTCCCGTTGTCATTCTGAGGCGAAGTCTTCCGTTGTCATTCTGAGGCGAAGCCGAAGAATCTTAGATCCTTCGCTGCGCTCAGGATGACAGGCGGACCTTTATTTGCGGTACGGCGTACCGGAGAAAGAAGGAGTGGTAAATGATAAAACCGCTGGTCATCGGCATCGCGGGCGGCTCCGGCTGCGGCAAGTCGGATTTTTGCGAGGTTTTGGCGAAAAGCCTCCCCGAATACCGGGTATGTCAGATACACATGGATCGGTATTACCGCGACCCGCTCCCGCAAATGATTTCCCCCCTGACCGGACGCCAAGGCGACGACTTCAACCACCCGGATTCCGTGGACTATGAAAAGCCGCTGGATCTGATACGGACCATACGATCCGATGGTATCTGGAATACGCAAAATTCCGGGAGCAGAAGTACGCGCTGCCGTCGAAGGTATACGCCGACATAATTCTGAACGGGTACAGGCTGGACGGGGCCGCGCCGGAGGTTTTGGCGGCGTGGGTAAGGTCGGAGGCGGAGGATAAACAATGTCATACAGGATAGTCAGGTTTGACGGTTCGATGCTGAAACTTCTGCCACAACCACAGGAAGAGTTTGACATAATAGGCAGGCTTGTACCCAGATATGACGGCAAGGAATGGAGCGTGTCCGAGGAACTGCTGGACATTCCGTATGAGAAAACATACCCGGACGATGTGTTTGACCCGGCGATGTATGTCGATAATCCAAACGAGGCGGCTTTTATCGCGATGCTTGACAGTCGGCGCGTCGGTAGTATACGTTTGGGCAGGCGTTGGAACAGAAACGCTTTTATTGATGATTTGACGGTGGATAAAGCTCATCGGGGGCGAGGAGTCGGAACAATGCTGATGGATTCGGCGGTTAATTGGGGAAGGGGCAACGGTTATCATGGAATTTCATTGGAAACGCAAGACAATAATCTGCTCGCTTGCCGTTTCTATTTGAAATATGGTTTCAAGTTGGGCGGCATTGATTGCCGCAGTTATGACGCGTTTCCAAACCGCCGCGAAACGGCGTTGTATTTTTATCTTTTGCCATAATTCAGCCAAAATGGAGGTATTCCATGATTACAATCGCCGTGGACGCGGCCGGCGGGGATCACGCCCCGGCCGAGGCGGTCAAAGGCGCGGCGGCCGCGCTCAAAAATCCCGGAATAAAGCTCGTCCTCCTGGGAAACGAAGCCGCCGTCCGGGCCGAGCTGGACAGGATCCCCGGCTGCGACAAAACGCGGCTCGAAGTCGTCAGCGCGCCGGAGATCATCACCAACGACGAGCACCCCGCCGCGGCCATTAAGGCCAAGAAGAACAGCTCCATCGTCGTCGGGCTCAACATGGTCAGGCGCGGCGAGGCCGCCGCCTTCGTCTCCGCAGGGTCTACGGGCGCGCTCCTGACGGGGGCGACTGTGATCGTGGGGCGCATAAAGGGCGTCGACCGGCCCGTTCTGGGTACGGCCTTGCCCAACGCGAAGGGGTTCACTTTCCTGGCGGACAGCGGCGCGAACGTGGACGCCAAGCCGCAGTATCTGGCGCAGTACGCCCAGATGGGCGCGGTCTACGCCGAGCACATCCTCGGCGTGGCGAACCCACGGGTCGGCCTGGTGAACATCGGCGCGGAACAAGGCAAGGGCAACGAGCTGACCAAGGAGGCCTACCCCCTCCTGGAGGCCGCCGGGGTCAACTTCACAGGCAACGTGGAGGCGCGGGACATCCCGCTTGGCGCGGTGGACGTGGCCGTCTGCGACGCCTTCGTCGGGAACGTCATCCTGAAATACACCGAGGGCATGGCAGGCGCGATGCTCGGCATGATAAAGAAGGAGCTCATGTCGTCGGCGCTCTCGAAGCTCGGCGCGATGCTTGCGAAAAACGCGTTCAGGCGGCTGAAAAAGAGCTTCGACTACTCCGAGGTCGGCGGCGCGCCGTTCCTGGGCCTTAGGGGCCTGGTAGTCAAGGCCCACGGGAGCTCCGAAAGCCGGGCCTTCGAGGCGGCGATCGAAAAGTGCGCGCTGTTCGCGGAGAGGGACATCGTGGATAAGACGGAGAGGCTGCTGGCGAAGACGGCCGGGGAAACGCAAGCCGCGGAATAAATCAACATTTGCCTCAGAATGACAATGACGCTGCTTTTGGGATGAGTTCAGGAGGGATTCCATGCCCGAACTGTGGGACATATACGACGAAAACGGCGATAAAACGGGCCGCCTGCACGAGCGCGGCAAACCATTGCAAAACGGCGAATACAACCTTGGCGTAGATGTCTGGATAACAAACGGCCGGGGAGAGTTTCTCATATCTAAACGCGCGCCGGACAAGACATTGCCTGACTTATGGCATACGACCGGCGGTTGCGCCGTCACCGGGGAGGACGGCTTGTCAGCCGCGCTGCGCGAAACCCTGGAGGAATTGGGTATTGCCTTAAGTTCTGCAAACGGCTGCCTTTTCAAAAGGCTCAGGCGTCCGTACTGGGATGACCCCGGCGGCTTTTTCTCCGACGTCTGGCTTTTCCGGCAGGATGTCGATATTTCAGCGGTCGTGTGCCAGCCGGAAGAGATCAGCGCAGCGATGTGGGCGGACAAAAACGCTATTAAGCGAATGATGGACGACGGCGCGTTTGTCTCCCGGAAGGCATATCCTTATATAGATCTTTATCCGTACATAGACGAACTGTTCGATTTTGCGCTGCATTTCGAATCCGGAGGGTAAATCCAGACTATGGGACACGCGGAGCTTCGCCTTCAAAAATACGTCGCCGAATGCGGCGCGGCCTCCAGGCGCAAAGCCGAGGAAATGATAACGGCGGGCCGCGTGTCCGTCAACGGCCTGACCGTGACGGAGCTCGGGACAAAGGTCCGCGAGGGCGAGGATGAGGTGCGCCTGGACGGCAGGCTCATCCGGCCGGAGCGAAGGCTCGTCTACGTCATGCTGAACAAGCCGGAGGGCTACGTCACCTCCGCGTCCGACCCGGAGGGCAGGCCCACGGTCATGGAACTGGTGCGGGAGATACCGGAGCGGCTCGTCCCCGTCGGGCGGCTGGACTACAACACATCCGGCCTGCTGCTGCTGACCAACGACGGCGGCCTCGTGTTCCGCCTGACCCATCCGCGCCACGAGGTCGCGAAGACCTACGCCGCGAAGCTGATGGGCGTTCCGGGCCCGGAGGCGCTAAGGAAATTCAGGGGCGGCGTGTACATCGACGGCGTAAAGACCGCGCCGGCTAAGATAAAGGTGCTTAAAATCGAGGACGATCCCCAAAACGCGGCGGACAGACAGGCGGGCCGCGAGGCAGACGCGCAAGCGGGCGGCGCTGCGGACTCGCGGGCGGGCCACGCGGCGGAGAGACGGACAAGCGGTGTGGCAGACGGACGGGCGGGCCACGAGGCGGACAGACGGACAAGCGTTGCGGCAAACGGCCGGACGGGCGGCGCGGCAAACAGGAAAGCAAACGGCGGGCCGCCCGCGCAAGACGGCCGCACGGCCAGCGTGCGCATCACGATCCACGAGGGCCGGAACAGGCAGATCAGGAAGATGTGCGAGGCCATCGGGCATCCTGTGCTGTTTCTGAAACGCGT
>WQUN01000181.1 GCA_009782085.1 Bacillota bacterium | reverse complement strand
CCGACCGCGTGCTGAGCGTCCGCTACGGCGTCAAGGCGGCGGAGCTTATCGCGGAGGGCAAGTTCGGGAACATGGTCTGCCTGAAAAACGGCAAAATGGACTGCGTCAGCCTGGAGGACGTCATCGGGTCCGAGAGGACGAGCACGTCGGGCGGCAAACTGGTGGACCCCAACGGCGAACTTGTCAAGTGCGCCAGGAATCTGGGGATTTCGTTTGGGGATGTGTAAGTATGGGTATTCTGGAATTAATTTTCGGCAACTACAGCGAAAAGGAGCTTAAAAAGCTTAGGCCCACCGTGGACAAAATCGAGTCGCTGGAGCCGTCCATGCAGGCGCTCACCGACGAAGAGCTCCACGGCAAGACGGACGAGTTCAGGGCGCGGCTCGCCGCCGGGGAGACGCTCGACGACCTGCTGCCCGAGGCCTACGCCGCCGTGCGCGAGGCCGCGGTCAGGGCCATCGGCGAGCGGTATTACCGCGTCCAGCTGATGGGCGGGGTCATTTTGCACCAGGGGCGCCTGGCTGAGCTTAAAACCGGCGAGGGCAAGACCGAGGTCTGCACCATGCCGCTGTACCTGAACGCCCTGGAGGGTAAGGGCGCCCACCTGGTGACCGTCAACGACTATCTCGCCGGGTATCAGTCGGAGATGATGAGCCACGTCTACGGTTTCCTCGGCATGACCACCGGCTGCATTCTCCACGACCTGGACAACGACGAGCGCCGGGCGGCCTATGCCTGTGACATCACCTACGCCACGAACAACGAGCTCGGCTTCGACTATCTGCGCGACAACATGGTCGTCTACAAGGAGCAGATGGTCCAGCGCGGCCTGCACTACGCCATCATCGACGAGGCCGACTCGATATTGATCGACGAGGCCAGGACGCCGCTGATCATCTCCGGCTCCGGCACGAAGTCCACCCAGCTCTACAAGGTCGCGGACAACTTCGTCAAGAACCTGAAAAGGGGCAGGATACTCAACGAACAGGAGGCGCTGAATCCTTTGCTCCACGCGGAGCTTAAGGAGGAGGGCGACTTCGTCGTGGACGAGAAGCAAAAGACCGTCAGCCTGACCCAGGAGGGCGTGAAAAAGGCGGAGCGCTTCTTCGCGCTCGAAAACCTGTCCGACCCAGAAAACCTGGAGATCCAGCACCATATCAACAACGCCCTCAAGGCCAACTTCAACATGGCTTTGGACAAGGACTACGTGGTGTCCGAGAACGAGGTCGTGATCGTGGACGAGTTCACTGGCCGCCTCATGCCGGGCCGGCGCTACTCCGACGGCCTGCACCAGGCCATCGAGGCCAAGGAGAACGTGAAGGTCAACCGCGAGAGCAAGACTTTAGCCACGATAACCTTCCAGAACTTTTTCAACAAGTACGCGAAAAAGGCGGGCATGACCGGAACCGCGCTGACCGAGGAGGGCGAGTTCCGCGAGATATACAAGATGGACGTGGTAGTCGTGCCGACGAACATGCCGGTCATCCGCGTGGATCACCCCGACCTGGTCTACAAGACGGAGGCGGGCAAGTTCCGCGCCGTAGTGAACGACATAATCGAGAGCCACAGGAAGGGCCAGCCTGTCTTGGTCGGCACGGTTTCCATCGACATCTCCGAAAAGATCAGCGACATGATAAAGAAACACGGGATAAAGCACCAGGTTTTGAACGCCAAGTTCCACGCCATCGAGGCGGAGCTGATCGCCAAGGCGGGGGAGGTGGACGCGGTCACGATTGCCACAAACATGGCCGGCCGCGGAACCGACATCAAGCCGAGTGCGGAGGCCATGGCGCTGGGCGGGCTGAAGGTCATCGGCACCGAGCGGCACGAGGCCCGGCGCATAGACAACCAGCTCCGCGGGCGCTCCGGCCGCCAGGGCAACCCCGGCGAGTCCAGGTTCTACATCTCCCTGGAGGACGACCTGATGCGGCTCTTCGGCTCTGACAGGGTGAAGGGCGTCGTCGAGGCGATGGGCCTGGGCGAGGACGAGCCCATCGAGGCCAAGATGCTGACGAAGGCCATCGAGAACGCCCAGAAAAAGGTCGAGGGCAACAACTTCGGCATACGCAAGCACCTGCTGGACTACGACAGGGTGATGAACGAGCAGCGCGAGATCATCTACGGCGAGCGGATGAAGGTCCTAAACGGCGAAAACCTCCGCGACAACGTCATGAACATGCTTAAGGCCGTGATCGACCGCGCCGTGGCCCTCTACACCGGCGAGCACGAGAACGCGGACGAATGGGACATAAACGGCCTGAACGAGAACCTCATGCCGATCTTCCATGAGCCGGCGGTGGTAATCCCGCCCGACGAGCGCGACCTGGTGAGCAAGGACGACATAAAGGAGCGGCTCTGCGAGCGGGGCGTGAAACTTTACGAGGCCAAGGAGGCGGAGTTCGCGCCGGAGCAGATGCGCGAGATCGAGCGCGTGGTGCTGCTTCGGGTCATCGACCAGAGATGGATGGATCACATCGACGACATGGACCAGATGCGCCAGGGCGTGGGGCTCCGCGCCTACGCGCAGAAAGACCCGCTCGTGGAATACAAGTTTTTAAGCTACGACATGTTTGACGAACTGGGGCACAACATACAGCTGGACACGGTGCGCGGCCTCTATAACGTGCGCCTCGCCGGGCAGGATGCCCCGGAGCGCGAGCAGGTGGCCAAGGACATGTCCACGAACATGGACGAAAGCGCCGTCAGGGAGCCGAAGAGAAGGAAAGAGGCCAAGATCGGCAGGAACGACCCATGCCCCTGCGGGAGCGGAAAGAAGTATAAGTTTTGCCACGGGCAGGTCGCGGCGGCGAAATGAAAAGAAAAATGAAAAAAGAGATATGACGTAATACGGCCCGTTGCGTTAGGAGGCGATGAATATGTCTATTCCAAGGGAACGATTGGATCAGGAGAGATATTACACCTACGAGGACTGGCTCAATTTTGACGACGGCGTCCGCGCCGAGATAATCGACGGGCGCGTAGTGATGATGGCGGAACCTTCGCAGAGGCATGAGGAAATATCGATTGAACTTACCAGACAATTTGCGAATTTCTTGTTAGGAAAGCGATGCAGAGTATTCGGTTCGCGTTTTGGGGTGAAACTCTTCAAGAACAGGCACACCATAGTCGTTCCCGACTTATTGGTGGTTTGCGACCGCTCGAAGCTGAACGGCAAAATCTGCGACGGCGCGCCGGATCTGGTTGTTGAAATCCTGTCGCCGTCTTCGTCGGGATACGACAAGGTCGTAAAATTCAATCAGTATCTGCAAGCGGGCGTAAGAGAATACTGGATCGTCAATCCGGACGATGATACGGTAACTGTTTATACGCTGGAGGATGGAAAATATGTCGCGGGCATGTATACCGGCGACACGGCCGTTCAGGTAAGCGTTCTTCCCGGCCTGGAGATCGACTTGAAGCTGTTGTTTGAGCCTGAGCAAGGAGAGACTATATGACCGGCTACATCTCCGACATGCGCGGGAAAATCGGCCGCGACAGGTTCATCGTCGTCGGGGCCAGCGTTTTTGTGTCAACGTGGTATATGTTTGCAGGGATTTTTCGGAGGAATTGCTGTCGGAGACGGAGGAGACCTCTGAGCTTAGATGGTTTGTGATGGACGAAATACCGGAGGACATCAGCCCGCCGGACCGGGGGGCGATGAGGGAGTTTGTGAAGCGCATAGAAGAGGAAAAAAATACTGAGTTTTGTTCGCATTAGGCGAAGAATGCAAAAAGTCTGGTATGGCTATAATGTGAATAGCTGTAGCGAAGAAAATTAATAATTGAGTGACCTCGGAAACTACCGTAAAGATTAGAAAGAAAGCAATAGCAAACGGTAAAACGAGACAAAAGCAGGAACGGCAAGGAGAAGAAAGAGGAAGA
>WQUN01000180.1 GCA_009782085.1 Bacillota bacterium | reverse complement strand
CGGCCGCCCAGAGGGTCTACGACTTCGTCTGGGACGAGTTCTGCGACTGGTACATCGAGATAGTCAAGCCAAGGCTGTATAATAAGGAAGACGAAACGCGACGGGCGGCGCTCTGGACGCTGAAGCGCGTCCTGACGACGGCGCTGAAGCTCCTGCATCCCTACGTGCCGTTTATAACGGAGGAAATTTATACGACCGTCCAGGACGAGGAGGAGACGATCTGCCTGTCGGCCTGGCCCGCCGGGAGCGCTGAGTACGCGTTCCCCCGGGAGGAACGGGAGTTCGAACTCGTGAAGGAGGCCGTCAAGGCCGTGCGCAATGTGCGCCTCCAGATGGGCGTGGCGCCGTCCAAGAAGGTCGCAATGTGCGTCGTGTCCGAGGACGGGGACGCGCGGGAGGTCTTCGCGCAGAACCGGGAGGCGTTCGGGTTCCTGGCCGGCGCGTCGCGGGTGACGATCCAGGCGGATCGGACCGGACTAGGACACGACGCCGTGTCGGCCGTCATAAGCGCGGGCGCGGTCGTCATACCGCTCTTTGACCTGCTGGACGCGGAGAAGGAGGCCAGGCGGCTCGACAAGGAAGCCGCGAGGCTTTCGGCGGAGGTAGAACGCTGCGCCGCGAAGCTCGCGAACGAGGGGTTCACGGCCAAGGCCCCGGCGGCCTTAGTCGAGGAGGAGCGGACCAAGCTCGCGCAGTACGGGGGAATGCTGGAGGAGGTCCGGAGGCAGAGGGAGAGGCTTGGAGCGGCGCAATGAATGGCCGACAGCCGCGGAAAGCCGTATAGGCGTGAAACCGTGTCCTGTATATCCGAGGACGGGGCGCAAAAACAAAAACCTTGCCCCCGTTTCAGCATTTGTCCAAAAAGCATTGGAGATGCTCCAATGTTTTTTGAATTTGTCCGACCATGCATAATTATTATTTGTCATGTTATAAACACTACTAAATGGCACTGTAAATGTATTGTAAATGCATAAATATACATTGCGGTTATATTTCTGCAATTTTATGCATTTTTCGCGGCGCTGTGAATCTCGCTTAAAATGGCGCTTCCCGGCATCGCTCTGGTTAATTTTAACATTTTTCTTACAAAACGGCAACCACCCGTTGATTTTATATAAATTATGGTTTATAATAGATTTGTTTCTTGCAATTCTTACATACAGCAAGGGACCTGCGCCGAAACATCATAATAGCATGAGATCGCGGCAATAAGCGAACCGCGGGGAGGGAGAATAGTATGGAGATCACAGACGTACGAGTCAGGAAAGTAAGCAAGGAAGGAAAAATGAAAGCCGTCGTCTCCGTCACGTTTGACAATGAGTTCGTCGTGCACGACATCAAGGTCATCGAGGGGGACAGGGACTTGTTTATCGCGATGCCGAGCAGGAGGGCCCAGAACGACGAGTTCAGGGACATCGCCCATCCGATCAACTCGGCCACGCGCGACAAGATCCAGACCGCTGTGCTGGAGAAGTACGAACTGGCGCTTCTGGTGGACGATCTGTTCGACGACACCGGCGAGGCCGCGTCCCCGATGGAGGGCGTGTCCAACCTCGCCGTGTGACATCCGGCTTCGAATGAACATAAGAATTGAGATACACTTCCGGCGCGGGCATTCGCATCTTACGATGCGTGCCCGTTTTTTTATGTAAACTGTTTCGCCTTCCTGAGCTCTATCCTTATCTCGTACCCATACTCCCTCTCCCACATCTCAAACTCGCTCTCGACCCCGGCGCTCTTCATTACATCCAGCGCCTGCCTGACCGTGTTTGTAAAGATGCGCACGTCCCGGATGCAGTGCTTTACCTTGCCGCCGGCGGGGCGCTCCTTCCGCGCGTCCGCCGCGCCGATCATCCTGGCGACCAGTTCCTCCGTCATGTGCACGTTCAACCCGTCCCGGATCGCCCGCTCCACGACCTCGGCCTGGGCCCTTTCGCCGTCCAGCTTCAGCAAGGCCCGGGCATGGCGCTCAGTCAGGCCGTTTTCCACCATGCGCTTCAAAAGCCCGCGGGGGAGCCTGAGTATGCGGAGCTTGTTGGCGACAGACGACTGGCTCTTGCCGATGCGCTCCGCGAGCTCCTCCTGCGTGAAGCCGTAGTCGGCCATGATGTTCTGTAAGCCGAGGGCCTCCTCCACGAAATTCAGGTCCTCGCGCTGCATGTTCTCGATCATCGCAATCAAGGCGCTGTCCTTGTCGCTGATGTTTACGACTATGGCGGGGATGGTGCTCATGCCGGCCAGCTTTGAGGCGCGCAGTCTCCGCTCGCCGGCCACCAGCTCGTAGTTGTACCCCTCGGTCAGCCGCACGCTTATCGGCTGCATGACCCCGTACGCGGAGATGGAATTCGCCAGCTCGTTAAGGCTGTTCTGGTCGAAAATCCGCCTGGGCTGGCTCGGATTCGGAAGTATGCGGTCGATGGGGAGGTTCAGTATCTCCCGGCGGGAGATCAAAGCCGTATTGTTCATGTGAACACCTCTTTTGTCGGAAAAATTATTCACCGATTCAAATTTTCCAAATATTAACATAATATCCAGGCCTCGTCCAGCATTTTGGCCGCTTGGATGGATTTTCATGGGATAAAATAGCGCAAAAATCCCTATCGGAAAATAGGGATTTTTGCGCGCTTCTGAGGGAATGTGCCGGTTCGTGCGCGTATATGGCGATTTATTTGATAAAAAACCTTCCTCCGCGCATTCCTTTCGGAATATTGCGGCATATTTTGGAATCGCTTGATTTTTTGCCGAATTGCGCATAATATTAGTGACAAATACAGGGTTTATCCGCAAAATCAGCGTTACAAAAGAGATACAAGTGTTTGTTTTATTTTATTATAGAGCACCCACGGAAACTATTTTGTCATTCTGAACCGCTGGCGAAGAATCTTTATGCCTCAGAGAGAATATGTCGGAGATGAAAGATTCTTCGCTTCGCTCAGAATGACAATGCTGCTGTTTTAAGGTTGAACGGCTAGTGCGTTTGCCGTGTTTTTCAAACGCGCCGGTTCCGTCGCGGCTCATGGAATGCCTGTCCTGTCTCGCGCATATCTTTATTCTATTGAGGGGGGATGAGACACGGAAAGCGGAAAAAAGATCCAGGCGCTGGACATGCTGCGCGTTATCGGCCTGCTTTTCGTGGTGGCCTATCATCTGTACCCCTCCGCGCTCAGGGGCGGCTTTATCGGGGTCGATATCTTCTTCGTCTGCTCGGGCTATCTGATGACGGCCCACATAATAAACGAATACGGCGCCAAAAGCCGCGTGAAGCTGGCCGCCTCCTATACCCGGCGTTTTAAGAGGCTCTTCCCGGCGCTGGCCGGGGCCGTCCTGTTCGGCATGGCCCTGTCTTTGTTCATCTCCCCGGATTTCCGCGTGGACATAGGCCGGCAGGCCCTGGCCGCCGCGGCCGCGTTTACGAACTATTACGAGATTTTGACCGGCGGGTCGTACGAGAACCAGCTTTTGCCGCACCTTTTCGTGCACACCTGGGCCCTGGCCGTGGAAATACAGTTTTACGCCGTGTGGGGAGCGATTCTGGCGGCCGTTGTATGGCTGAACAGGAAAAGTCCCGACCGCGGCCGCGCCGCGAAAACGGCTTTCGCCGCGGCGCTTGTCCTCGGGGCGCTTTCCTATTTAGTAATGCGGCTGTATTACAGCGGGGGCGGCGACCCCGCCCGCGCTTACTACGCCTTTGAGAGCAGGGCCTTCTCTTTGCTGGCGGGGGCCGCCGCCGGCGCGATTGCCGGCGCAAGCGCGCCGAGACGGCAAAAAGAATCGGCGCCCAGGCGAAGGTTCGTCCCGGCCGCCTGCGCGGCGGCGGCGCTGTCCGTGGCCGGCCTGGCTGTTTTGGCCGTTCGTTTGAGATACAACGAGCCGGAAACGTACTCTTTCGGGCTCCTTTTGG